>CALJUK010000295.1 GCA_937975745.1 uncultured Planctomycetaceae bacterium
GCGGTTCCAATCTGTTTGCCGTTCCCAAGGCATTCCCCCTCTGGACGCTTCCGCATGCGACGGCTATAAAGCGGTCAGATCGTCCACCGAAAGTTCAGGCGCAACGATATGGCTGGAAGTTCAAATCTCGTCTCCCCCAAGCAGATGGCTCGAGCCATCGGTGTCAGCGAGTCATCCGTGAAACGCTGGTGCGATCAGGGGCGAATCAAGACGGTTCGGACAGCCGGCGGCCACCGCAAGATGCCCATCGCCGACGTTCTGGACTTCGTCCGGGCACAGAATCACACCCTGGTCTCGTCGGAAGTGCTCGGCCTGCCGCCCGTCAGCGATCACGCCAATCTGGGCCTCGAGCGGGCCAACTCTCGGTTGGTCGAAGCGTTGTTAGCCGGTGACGAATCGCTGGCCCGGCAGATCGTATTCGATCTCTACATGGCGAAACATCCGCTGACGGCCATCTTCGACGACGTGATTGCGGCCGCATTCCACGAAATTGGTGATCGCTGGGCCTGCAACGACGCGGACGTCTACCAGGAACGCCGTGGTTGTGAGATCGCGTTGCATATCATTTTCGATCTCCGCCGGGTGCAGAGGTCGCCGTCCACCAACTGGACGGCAACGGGTGGAACAATCGAAGGAGATCTGTACTCTCTGCCGTCCGCCATGGCCGAACTTGTCCTGCGTGAAGCCGGGTTCAACGCGACGTCACTCGGAACATCGATTCCGTTTGAATCCCTGGTGACGGCGGTGCAAGACACGCGTCCAAATTTGTTCTGGCTGAGCATTTCCCACATCCAGGAGGGACTCGACTTCTTCCCCAAGTTTGCCGCCCTGTCCAGGACCTGCACCGAGGCCGGGACAGCGTTGGTTGTGGGCGGCCGTGCCTTGTCCGAAGAAGTTCGTACCCAAATGAGCTACTCTGCATTCTGCGACACAATGCAGCACCTCGATGGCTTTGCCCGGACACTGGGCACATCGCTCAAACAGAGTGAGCGGGCCGCATTACCGACAGATGAAGTCTCGCCCGGCACACCCAAAAAGCAGGCGAAGACTTCGCGGACGACAAAGCCTCGTCCGAAATCGTCCTGAGAGTTGCTTCAACATCGGACTTTTGTCGACGCATCTGCCAGAGAGACTTCACAAATGGTCGGCCATTTCGCCATGCAAGATGGCTGGCTGACTCCATGACGTCGGTCTCAAAACGACTGGCCCATCATGTCCAGGTCTCCGCCCGGTTCCACACTGTTGCAACCAGGCCCGTCACTTCGTTTAAGGAACATTTCCATGTCTGCGATGCGCGTTATCTGGCTGATGTTGATTCTGATCCCCTTCGTTCTGCTCGTCGACCTGATCTGGCTGGGCATCATCATGAAGAGTTTCTACGCCCAAGAGATCGGAACCCTGATGCGAAGGAACGGCGAGTTGCTGGTGCCGCGATGGTCGGCTGCGGCACTGGTCTATCTGCTCATTCCCGGTGGACTGATTCTCTTCGTGCGGCCCATGCTGGGCGCAACCGCGCCGCTGTCGCTGGCATTTGGCTGGGGCGCCCTCTTCGGACTCGTCTTATACGGCGTTTATGACATGACCAACCTTGCCGTATTGGAGAAGTGGACCTGGCGAGTGGCCCTTGCGGACATGGCCTGGGGTGGAGTCCTCTGCGGTCTTTCCGCAGTTGTCCTGCACACAGCCGATCGCTGGCTTGGCAAATGAGGTTGGTCGAATAGAAAAGACGACAGGCGGGAAAAACCTGCCTGCCGTCCGAGTTGCGTTGTTCGATCGAGCCTGGTTCGCATGTGAGCTGATCGCCGGGCTCACGGGTTGATTGGCCCCAGGTGTCGGTCACGGTCGACACGGTTCTCGGCGGAAACTCCGGGCAGCGGTGAACCGGCTGTTGGCGCTACTTTTCCGTACGCCGCGCTTTGGCAACCAAGGGTTGGATGCGTTTCTCCAACTCGGCAACCTTGGTATTCGCCTCGTCCAATGGCAGCCCGGGCTTCACTCCGGGCCGTTTGTGGCCGACTTCGCTCAACCAGGCATCATGCAGAATCGACGTTTTCTGCATCACAAGTTGCGACAACTCGGGGTCCGGATCCGACTTCGCGGGGATGCCCCAAGCCCGCAGAATGACGTTGCCGATCAACCGATGGCCGGTCGCCCCAGGGTGAATTCCGTCCGGCGTGAGGGTGCACTGGGGATCGGTCTTCCGCCCTTCAGCCAATGCCGCATTAAACGGCGTGTTCAGGTCAATGGCCATTTCGACACGGTCCTGCTGCTGCATGATCCATTGCGCGTACTTCCCCAGGACGTCGTCGTAGTTCTCATACATGGCGAAGTAGGCGTACGAACCTTCGCCGGCCGGTTTCAGCTTTCCCTTGTCACGCAGAGGAACCGAATCGAACGGCGGCGGTGTCATCAGAATCAGTTTCGCCTGCGCG
>CALJUK010000296.1 GCA_937975745.1 uncultured Planctomycetaceae bacterium
AATGACGGGCATCAACACAACTTTCGATATCTCTACCTGCTGTTCATGCAGCACGCCGCGGATAGCGAGACCGAGATCACCGTTGGAGAGGGCGAAGAGTGTGTCGTCATCAGCACTCAGCCGCGCACGTTTGCTTCGCCAGTTTCGATTGATGAAGACGCATTGCCGAAAGGTGCGAGCAAGTTTGCCAAACGGGTCCAACGTAGCGACGATGGCGAGGATGAGTCTGAAATCTCATGAGTGATTCGGTTGACATCCTGCGGGAGCCGCTTCTGGAATTCGGTGAACGCGGTAGGACGAGCAACCCGTATGAGGGGTTGAGTCTTTTCGGCTCCTTTGGCAGAAGTTCTGGGCCATGCAGGCACGCAGTCGTTGGAACATACTCAGGCCTGACTCAATGGGCACGTTTCTGTGACAGACTCAACTCATTCGTAGCGTGCGACGACCCCCTTCGGCTCAGGCCATGGCCTCCGTTTCCCAGCTATGAAGTCGCGTTCGGGCACGCGTGCGATGCTCCGGTGCGCAGCTATGTGCTGGGCGAAGACGAACTCAACACCGCGGCATTCCTCGCTGACCCTCACCAACGAGCTTCCGCGGTCGTGAATTGCTATCTGACCGAGATTCAGAAGCTCCACAAAGTTGACGAGACGCCAGGAGTCGTTGTGTGCATTGTGCCCGATGAGGTCTACAAGAATTGCCGGATGCAGTCGACGATTCCGGTGCGGGATCGAGTCCAGCGCGAGGGCCTGTCACCAAAAGAGTTGAAGAGGATCGCTGACGAACTGGATGACCCGCAAGGATTGCTGTTCCCTGAAGATGATGAAGACGTCTTGAAGGCAAGCGAGGATTTCAAATTCTCGCCCGACTTCCGACGTCACCTGAAGGCGAAGGTGATGCCATTGGGAACGCCAGTTCAAATCATCAAGGAGTCGACTCTCGATGTGTCACCGGAGATTGCGGCCGGCCAACCTGGAGCAAATCCGCTGTCAGACCGACTGTGGAATCTTTCTGTCGGGCTGGCGTATAAGACAGGCCAGAAACCATGGAAGCTGGGGGAAGCGCGTGAGGGTGTATGTTACGTTGGAATCGCGTTCAAGCAGGCTGACGGCGGAAAGCGTGACGCGTGCTGCGCGGCTCAAATGTTTCTGGACAGTGGCGACGGTATCGTGTTTGTCGGCGAGTTTGGACCGTGGTACTCACCGGAAACGGACCAATATCACTTGTCTGAGGACGCTGCTCATGACCTTCTCCAAGGAACGCTCGCTACCTATCGGGAGCAAGGCGGACCGCGTTTGAGTGAGGTGTTTCTGCATTGCGCATCACGGGTCTCACCTGAGGAAATCAGCGGATATGAGCGTGCAATCCCGGACGGTGTGAAACTGGTCATTTGCAGAATCCGTGATGAAAGAAATGGTCCGCGCCTGTTTCGCCCTGGAAATTATCCTCCAATCCGCGGCACGCTGTTGAAACGGCATGATGGGTATGGGCTCCTGTACTCAAGCGGATTCAATCCGTCCGCCGGCACGTATGAGGGCTTTGAAGTGCCTGTCCCTCTTGGAATCTCAATACAGCATGGATCGGCCGATCTCGAACAGGTGGCGCGAGATGTCCTGTCACTCACCAAGTTGAACTACAACTCGTGTAGTTTTGGCAGTTCTACGCCTATCACGATCCGCTACTCGCAGCAGATTGGCGAGATCCTCCTGGCGAATCCGGGGTTGAGGCCGGATGAGCGGCAGCACACCCTGCGGTACTACATGTAGCCTCACGACTACGGGACGTTCTGTCACGAATGATCGATGCCGCGAAAAGCAATCGTAAAAGCGCGCTCAGTGGTCGCCAGCCAGTTGTCCACAGTGCACAGGTCCGACACTCCGACGAGCCCGTGAGATTCAGCAGAATTGCCAAACACCCGAATCCCAATTCTAGCTGAGTTCAGCATTCTCCATGACCTGATTCCGACCTCACCAATGATGGTCGTGACACGGCTGTCCTTGACAGAATTCCCTCCCTGCGACTGTTGTGCCCGCCACACGACCCGACCGAAGCATCGAGTCGCCGTGAAGCGCATCACGCTGCACCAATGAATGAGCCGTCGCTCCGTGGCACCGGATGCATCAGCGGATCGGTAACCCCACGGCTTCGGGCGCGGTCTCTCGCATCCTCCAACGTGTTGCCCTCCGCCACGATGTCCCGCGTTGCCGGATCAATGGCCAGCCAGCGCCCGGCGTAGCGGCCATCCTCAATCCTCGCCGCTCTTTCATTCTGCTCCATACTCGAAGTCTACCACGGCGCGACTCGGGCGCAACGACGAGTCGGTTGAATGCTCGCGGCTTGCGCGCCGGCTCGCCGTGCCGCACACTTGATGACAGTGGTTCTTTCCCAACCCGATTGCCCTTCATTGAACAGGAGCACTGTCATGGCCAACTCTCGATCGTCGCGGAACCCGGTCAATCAGCCGGAAATCAAGTTCGGCCCGTTCCCGGGTGGCATTTCTGTTGCCGTCTGGCAGAACGAAATACAGACCGATAGCGGTGCCCGGATGATGCGCAGCATCACGGTTTCCCCCCGTCGGTATCGCGACTCACACTCCGGCCAATGGAAAGACTCCCCGTCCTACCGGCCGAGCGATATTCCTGCTCTCGTTTTCGGCCTTCAGAAGGCGCTGGAGTTCATCTTCTCAAATCCGCTCGCCGGCCAGGAAGAGCGCGATTTCGTTAGCCAGGAGCCGCGCGATGAACAGGACGTCCCCTACTGACGGCACCCTGGAAAACAGCCAGGAAGAGAAACTATGCGAGGCGGTCGAACTGTTGACGCAGCATGTGGCCGTGTTGACGGACGCGGTCGATCGGTTGTTTGACGAACTGCAGTGGCGGAACAACGAACG
>CALJUK010000297.1 GCA_937975745.1 uncultured Planctomycetaceae bacterium
CCGACGTTGGCCAGCGCGCCCTGGATGCGGTCGTAGCCCCAGGTCGGGTTCTCCCTGGAGAACCTCAGGATCAGGTCCACAATGACCTGACGGATGCGTGGCCTGCCTGGAATCTTCTTCCGCCGATCGGCGTAGTCCCACTTCTTCGCGACCAGTTCCCGATGCCAGCGAAGAATTGTGTCGGGGGTGACGATCGTCGTCAGTTCCCTGAGTGCCTTCCGGCCGAGTGCCTTGCCTTTGACAGCCAGAACGCGCCGCTGTTCGTCGGTCAGCAGGATTCGCTTCTTCTCCAGTTCCTGAAGCAGCGCCTCAATCTGGGCATTCTGGAACTCGATAATCTGCTGCTGCCGCTCATTGACCCAACCCGTGAGGGCCGCGAAGGCAATGTGCCATGGAGTGAGTAGAAAGCTCATGATTCGTACGGATGCTCGTCAGGGTGAGCGGGCAGCATCCGGGTTCTGACTGGGAGATTCAAGCGGGTGAGATTCGCGTGTTTGAACAGTCACAACCGCCGGATTCGATTGGAGTTCGAGGTCGGCTGAGCTTTTTGACCCTACGGGGTCATAGAACTCGTCCGTCCGTGAAGTTCTTTGACAATCAGGAATTGGGCAGTCAGATCAGCCGGGATTTCGGTCGAGTCGTGGTCGTCGGGGGCCACCACTACGAGTGAAATCACCGTGCAGGCGAGGAATGGACGGACTCCAATCGCAGCAGCGATCGTAGATTCGAAAGACGCTCCACCTCACGCGGCGCGATGGTCGTAGCCCCAAGTCGGGTTCTCCATGGCGAACTTCAGGATCAGGTCCACGATGAGTGGGACCGGACCGTCGCAACTTCCAGATTGGATTGTAGTTCGAGGTCGGCTGAGTTTTCTGACTCTACGCGTTCGACTGCCGAGACCAGACGCTCACTTGTTGCAAGTTCTGACATCGTTGACAGACTGCAATGGCACCGGCAGAATCGATTTGAGATCTCGATGATTGATCTGGCCGGCTGCCCATGCGAGCAGGCGCGGACCGGAGGCATTCTCGACAGGGAGCAGACGTGATGCCCACCATCGGAGAGCCCGCACCGGCTTTTGATTGCACGGCCGTTCTCGACGGGAAGGTTGTGGAACTCGATTGGAGGCAGTTGCACGAAAACAAGATACTTGTCTTGATATTTGACGCCGTCGAATCCAATGTATTGACGATCCAAAGTGTGGAGGCTCGATCCCGCGAGCTTGAAGAAGTCGACCGACTGCAGGGCAAACTGGCCGTCGTCTTCCGGGACCACGTCTTTGAAATACTGACTTGGACCGATCAACTGCCGGACAGCTCAGGCACGGGTGATGCGCAGTTGCCGTTCATTGTCGATACCGATCACTGGATATCCTCAATGTACGACATGGTCGCAGGACAAGGCGAAACGCTGTGGGGGCACGTCATCATCGACCCCATTGGCAGACTTCGGCAGGTCACGATGCACACAAATCCGGTTGAAACCAACATGGAGGAGTTGGTGCGTTGTCTCACCTCCATCAGGGACGAGTGGTCCGAGGCGGGGCATGTCTTCGAATGCTGAGTCTCTTGAATACGTTCGCGAGGTTGAGGCACCGAACGGGGAATCGAAAGGTCGACGTCGAGCCTGACAGTCGCCGCCAGCCGATCGGTCCCCGCCATGCCGATGCTTGGTCGATCAGCCGGACAGATCGAAGCGATCAAGATTCATGACCTTGGTCCAGGCGGCGACGAAGTCCCGCACGAACGCCTCCTGCGAGTCGTGAGACCCATACGCCTCCGCAATCGCCCGGAGTTGCGAATTGGAACCAAAGACGAGGTCGACACGGGACGCCGTCCACTTCAGATCACCGGTCGTGCGATCGTGCCCTTCATATACGCCCTCGGACGAGGACGACTCCTTCCATTCTGTGCGCATGTCGAGCAGATTGGTGAAGAAATCGTTGGTCAGCACCTCGGGCCGTGCGGTGAAAACGCCGAGTTCGGACTGACCGACGTTGGCGTTCAGCACTCTCAGACCGCCAACGAGCACCGTCATCTCGGGCGCGGTCAGCGTGAGCATCTGGGCCCGATCCACCAGCAGTTCCTCTGCCGAACGCACGTGTCCACGACCTAGGTAGTTCCGGAAACCGTCGGCGGTCGGTTCCAGTACGGCAAATGACTCCACGTCGGTCATCTCATCGGATGCGTCGGTGCGCCCCGGTGAGAACGGAACTTGAAGATCGTGCCCGGCATTCTTGGCGGCCTGTTCAATCGCAGCGCATCCGCCCAGCACGATGAGATCGGCAAGCGAAACCTTCTTCCCACCGGATTGAGAACTGTTGAAGTCTGCCTGAATCGTCTCAATGGCCTGCAGCACCTTCTTCAGTTCAGCCGGCTGGTTCGCTTCCCAGTCCTTCTGGGGTGCGAGGCGAATCCGCGCCCCGTTCGCCCCACCACGCTTGTCCGTTCCGCGGAACGTGGCCGCCGAGGCCCAGGCGGTCGACACCAGTTGCGACGTCGAAAGACCCGACCCGAGAATCTTGTCTTTGAGCGCAGCGATGTCCTGGTCTGCGACCAGTTCATGGTCGACCTCGGGCACTGGGTCCTGCCAGAGCTGAGGCTCGGGAACGTACGGACCGAGAAACCGAGACGGCGGCCCCATGTCCCGGTGAATCAGCTTGTACCACGCCCTCGCGAAGGCGTCGGCAAATTCCTCCAGGCTTTCGTGGAAGCGCCGGGAAATCGGCTCGAATACCGGGTCCATTCGCAACGAAAGGTCCGTCGTAAACATGATGGGGGCGTGCGTCTTCTTCGCATCGTGAGCGTCCGGCACCGTGGCCACGGACGATCCATTCTCTTTCGGAGTCCACTGATGCGCTCCCCCCGGACTTCTTGTCAACTCCCACTCGTAGCCGAACAGGTTGTCGAAGAAGTTGTTGTCCCACTGCACGGGGTTGGTCGTCCATGCCCCTTCCAGACCGCTGGTCCAGGCATCCGGGCCTTTGCCACTGCCGTAGTTGTTCTTCCAGCCGAAGCCTTGTTGTTCGACGCTGGCGGCCTCCGGTTCCGGGCCGATATGGGAATCGTCGCACGGACCGTGGGCTTTACCGAATGTGTGTCCGCCCGCAATCAGTGCGACCGTTTCCTCATCGTTCATCGCCATCCGGCCGAATGTCTCGCGAATGTCCCTGGCCGCGGCGAGTGGATCCGGGTTCTCGTTCGGCCCCTGCGGATTCACGTAGATCAGACCCATCTGTGTGGCACCGAGAGGCTTCTCCAGATCCCGTTCACCGGTGTGACGCTGATCGTCCAGCCACTCGGTTTCCTGTCCCCAGTAAATGTCCTCTTCGGGTTCCCACGCATCCTCGCGTCCGAATGCGAAGCCAAACGACTTGAATCCCATCGACTCCAGGGCACAGTTTCCCGCGAAGACGATCAGGTCGGCCCAGGAGAGTTTACGGCCATACTTCTGCTTGATTGGCCAAAGCAGCCGCACAGCCTTATCGAGGCTCACGTTATCGGGCCAGCTGTTGAGTGGCGCGAAGCGAAGCGTGCCGGAGGCGGCCCCACCGCGGCCGTCGTGGATGCGATACGTTCCCGCGCTGTGCCAGGCCATGCGAATGAACAGCGGCCCGTAGTGCCCGTAGTCCGCCGGCCACCAGTCCTGCGAGGTGGTCATTACGTCCTCGACGTCCTTTTTCTTTTCTTCCACATCGAGCGTCTTGACCTCCTCGGCATAGTTGAAGTCCTCGCCCAGCGGATTGCGCTGCGGAGGGTTCTGATGGAGACTCTTCAGATTCAACTGGTTCGGCCACCAGTGCTGGTTGGCCGTCGTTCCAGCTGCGGTGTGTCGGTCAGTTCCCCCCAGGACCGGGCACTTGTTTCCGTTATCCGACATCTGAAGTTCTCCTCTCGTTGATTGAAATTCTCGTTGATTGAGTTTCCGTCTGCCTGATGACGACTCAACTCACCCGCCGATCCGCGAACGCGAACCGCACGGCCGTCTCCACTCATCCGGCTGTTCACTCGCTGTGCTCTGTGTGTTGATTCTATTCACCCAGGGACCGTCAGTCACCGGTCACGGCAATCCGGCACCGGGATGCCCCCCCCAATTCTCCCGCGCCGAGTGGACTCGCTCTGTGTTGTACCACCGCACTGCTTCGGAGCAGATGTGGTTGAGATGCCGCTTCGAAATGATCACGAAGCGGTTCAGCACTTCGTGGAGATGGTCGGCGCTGCCATGCACGAACCGTGTCATGGAGCAGGTTCGACGACGGCACGAACAGAGAGAGATCGCCCGCCAGGAGCGGAGACGTCGCAAGCGGGCGATGACCAACGGGTTCTCGAAGAAGTGGGAGAACCACGAAGCCATGTTGGGCCTGTTCAATGCGTGGTACAATTGGTGCCGGAAGCACAGCACGCTCAAGACGACTCCCGCTGTTGCTGCGGGACTGACTGACGAACCTTGGTCTCTCGAAAAGCTTTTGACCGAATCAGCGAAGGCGATGGCAGCGTGATCCGACGGACTTTAAAACAATGCGTGTCGATCACTGGCTACGGAATCGCGGTCATCGTTCTCTACGTCGTCGCTTATGGCGCTTCGTGGTCTGTTATCTGGAACGCGGGTACAGGGGACAACTCACTGCGGGCGTGGAAGATCCCATTCGCGCCATTGGAGGCATATCGATCAACTGATCGACCGGGAAGTCTCCACCTGACCAAATATCTGTTCACATGGCGCGTAATGCTGTACTCGGATTAGATGCCCCAGCAGCCAACACGCCGATCAACACAAGATGGGGACACTACCCAAAAGGTCACGGAGTTCACATCGAAAGGACCCGCCATGCGAAAGCGCATAGTTCTTCTGCTGATTGTCATCGTGGCCACAGGCGGCGTGCCACTCTTCGGCCAGGGTGAAGAGACACTTAAGTGTCGGAAGAAGGCCACTGAGACGCGGA
>CALJUK010000298.1 GCA_937975745.1 uncultured Planctomycetaceae bacterium
GCTCCCTAGAAGGGCCCGACCACCTCTGGGTTGTGACGCTCGAACAGAAGCGAGAACTCATCGAAACGGCTCGCAAACAATTTGGTCTGCGAGTCCTGGGGGAAGTCGGCAAGAAGGAAGATGTCGTCGCCAGTAATGATCTCGCGGACGATGCCCAGTGTTGCCTGGACGCCGGTGCCGAGACCGTCTTTCTGGAAGCGGCCGACTTCTTCTCGGGTGAAGTCAACGAGACACAACTAAACCGGATTATTGACCGTTGTGGTCTGGCACCGCTGGTGTTTGAACTTCCTGGTCCGTGGATCAAGGGTGTCACCTTGTCCGACGTGCACCAGATGACCTGCTGGTTGGTCGACCGATTCGGACCGGACGCCAACATCGCCAACGTCTCACCCGATGATGTTCTGAAGGTGGAAGCTCTCCGGTTACGCATCGGTGTGAACGCCGGTAAGGCCGACGAGCCAGCCGAAAACGCCTGAAGTCTTCCGACTGCGTTCAAAGAGGATTTGCCGAACAGATGACGAGCGAGTCAAAGGCCACCGATCTGGGTTCTGTCACCTGCAGTTTGCGCGGCTCGGTGCAGGCCGGCAGCGTTCAGACGTGCGTCCTGACCTATACCGCGGGTTTTGCCGGCATCGACGACACAGGTTCGCTGAAGATTGTGGTCCGCTATGCCACCGACTCGGGCGAGCCACAGTTTGACGATCCCAAAGCGCCCAACTACGTGACCGCGGTGGCCTCCAACAACGCACGGCTGAAACTCCGCTACGACGTCAAAGACAACGTTCGCCCGTGGGGAAAAACGATTCACGTCAAGGTACTCCAGGGGTATTTACGGCAGGGTGACACCATCACCGTGACTCTGGGAGACAAGTCGAAGGGATCGGTGGGTTGGCGGATGCAGACGTTTCTGGAGGAGACGTTCGAGATTCGCGTTCTCGTCGATCGCTATGCCACCTATGTCTACGAGCAAGTTCCCAATCCGCCGACTTTCCGCATCGTGGCTGGTCTGCCGGTCAAATGCGTCGCCGTCGCCCCTCCGCAAGTTCGACCCGGGAAGGGCTTTACCATCCGCTACAAAACCGAAGACGCCTGGGGAAACCCAACCGGTCGACCACGCAAACTGAGGCATTCCGGCTTCGAAACAACGGGCCGATATTCGGTCGAAGTGGCGGACGAAGTGACGGGACTGACGTGCGAGACCAACCCGATCATCGTACGCGATCAATGGGACTATGACCGGTACTGGGCCGATCTGCATGGTCAGTCCGAGGAAACGGTCGGCACGAACTCGATCGAAAGCTACTTTCGCTTCGCCCGGGACGACGCATTTCTGGATGCCTGTGCTCACCAGGGAAACGATTTCCAGATTACAGACGCCTTCTGGCAGACGATTCAGCAGACCACGCGGGACTTTTACAAACCGGGGCAGTTCGTGACGTTTCCCGGTTGGGAGTGGAGTGGCAACACCGGCCTGGGGGGCGACCGGAATGTTCTCTACAAAGAAGAGGGAGGGCTGATCACTCGAAGCAGTCGGGCTCTGGTTTCGCTCGACGAAGCGGTCGACGACTGCAGTCACACATCCGACGAACTGTTCGACCGCCTGGAGAAGCAACCGCAGGACGTGATGACCATCGCCCATGTGGGTGGTCGCTACGCCGATCTGAACTCGCATCGCGAAGGCCTCGAAACGGCTGTCGAAGTTCACTCCGCCTGGGGAACGTTCGAATGGATGCTGGAAGACGCATTCAGTCGTGGCTATCGCGTCGCCATTGTCGCCAACTCGGACGGGCACAAAGGACGCCCGGGGGCCAGCTATCCAGGGGCCAGCACGTTCGGCAGCTACGGCGCGATGACTTGTATACTCGCGGAAACACTACATAACGATTCCGACTGGAATGCCTATCCGCAACGGCGTGTTTACGGCACGACGGGGGCCAGAATCTTTCTGGAATTCGACGCCGGCGAAACACGGCCGATGGGGTCAATCTTCAAACTGAAGTCCGGCGAACCGCTGCCCGAATTGCGAATCGCAATCGAGGGAACAGCCGCACTCGAACGGGTCGAACTCCGCAATGGCATGCGGGTCCTCAAGCGATTTCGAACCGAGGAGTCCCGCGAAGCGAGTTCTCGAATCAAACTTCTCTGGCAGGGAGCCGAAGTGCGCGGCCGCGGGAGACAGGTCCGCTGGGATGGGGAACTTCGCGTGCAACGAAACTCCATCGAGTCGTTCCAGCCGATCAACTTCCATAATTGCGAGCAAACCTGCGACGCAATCGGATCAAATCGCTTGCAGTGGCGTTCACTCACCACCGGAGGCGTAGCGGGCGTCATTTGCGAGTTCTCACGCCAGAATGCCGGCACGCTGCAAGTCACGACGGCCCAAAAGTCGTTTGAGCTGGACGTGGCCGACATTACTCACCGGCAGAAGTCGTATCGGGCCGGCGGCCTCGGGAAGCAGATTGCCGTCTACCGTCTCCCGCCAGCCGATGGCCCGCGCGGGATCGAAGTCACTTACCAGCTGCAGGCCGGTGAGTTGAATGACGGAGACAATCCGATCTACCTCTGCGCTGTTCAGGAAGACGGACACATGGCCTGGTCCAGCCCGATCTACATCGAGAAGGTTGATTGAAGGCGAGCGGCGATCTCAGCCTTGCAGATGGCGGGCGAACGTCTCTCGCGTCTTCTGCCACATCGCATCCGAGAGAACGTGCCCGGTATCCGGTTCGATGAACCAAGTGAAATTCTCCGGCACACCGGCCACTGCGTAAGCTTTCGTGATGGTCTCGATTCCCTGCTTGGCCTCGGGGAGAGGCGTCCCGCCGTCGTTCTCGCCGATGTTCAAATGCAGGGCACGGGGCGCAATGAGAGCCGCAACGTCGGGCGTGTCACCATACTGGCTGAGTCCCGGGATGAAATTCGGGAAGCAGTGCAGAATTTTGGTGCGGTGGATTCCGGCGTAGGTGGGAAGACAGCAGTTCCCGATCAGACACTTCAGTCGCGGTTCCCACGGCCCCACCAACCAGGTGTGTGTCGAACCCATCGAGTGTCCGTAACAACCGATTCGCTCGGCCCGAACTTCCGGCCGCGAGACGAGGTAGTCCACGGCGCGACGCATGTCGAGGATGTTCTTCCAGGCCATCGACTTGCCAAACTGCACGTACCGCAGAAATTCAAATCGCTCGAAGTTACCCGCCTTCAGTTTTCCAGTGATATCCTGCCTGTCT
>CALJUK010000299.1 GCA_937975745.1 uncultured Planctomycetaceae bacterium
CGATCCATCTCCAGAAATCCCGCTGTCAGGTTGACAGCGTGGGGCCGGAAACAACCCACCGGCAGCAGCCGCGATGGCGCACCAGCGGGGAACAGCAAGAGTCAACTGCCGGTGGAAGCGGCAGGGGGCATTAGCAGGGGGATCGCCGATCACCGTGGGACGAGCTTCCACCACAAATCGCCGACTTCGGCCCGTCAATTGCCGCGTCGGAGGAGGTCGTATCAGCCGTCGCAGGACATGAGCGCAACGACACCACTGTCTGTCGGAATCCTTCCGGTTCGCACGCAACCGATAGTGCTCTCGCCCGCGGGTCGAATCTCGGGCCCCAACAATTGTGGCGTCGGACGATCTCCATCCCATGTTCCGCGACTTCTCGACCGTGTACGATACTGCATGCGCTTGCAGCGTAAATGCAGGTGATTGCAGTTCTCTTGGTATTTTTAGCGACGTGCCAGTCGATGCGGTCGAAAAAAAATGCCCAAAGACACCGTAACCGACATGTTCCGTGCCCGCCCACACGAGAGCATCCCCAGTTGGACGTATCAGCTGGCGGTGATCGGCGTGTTGTTGATGAGCTGCGCAGCATTGGCTGTGACGGCGTGGATCATGGACGACTTTCTGCGCGAACAGATCATCGTTGCCGAACTGATGAAGCAACTCCCCAAGAGTGCCACCGATGAAGCGGCCGCTTTGGCTGGCGAATTGCGGCTGCAGTTTCGGCTGACAATTCTGGTCGTGCTCAACCTGGTGGCCACCGGATTGGCCATCGTTTTGCTGTGGTGGGCCTACAGCATTTCGCAGGAATCGCTCCGCGAAACAAGGGCTTTGGCAGGCGATATTCTCAACAGTATCGAGCAGGCCATCATTACCACGGACCTGGAAGGAAAGATCACCAGCATCAATCGGCGGGGGATGGAGATGGCGGGGCTCGACAGTGCATGCGTGGGTGTTTCGCTCCGTGAAGTCTCGCAAACGATTCCGCTGTCAGCACTGCAACAGGAGGCCACGCAGGAAGACAGCCGCCAACTCGCTCGCGATGTTTCGGTCAGCTTGGGGGGGGCCAATCGTATTCTACGTGTCTTCTGCGAGCCTTTACGAAATGACCGGGAACACCAGTTCGGCAGCGTGCTCCAGCTGCTGGATGTCACCGAACAGACGCATATTGAGGATCGAATGCGTCGAATGGAACGATACATGCAGTTGGGTTCGCTGGCCGGAGGATTGCACCACGAAATCAAGAACCCTCTGGCGGCGTTGTCACTTCACATTCAGTTGCTCGAAGAGCTGTTTGACAGCCAGTCGAGTCGAGAAAACCAGGACGGGCACGACCCGAGCCGGCACGACTCGAACCGGCACAGTGACTCCGCCGAAATCAGCGAGCTGCTCGGGGTGGTTCGCCACGAAGTGCAGCGGATCGGCGGCGTCCTGGAAAGCTTTCGCGATTATGCCTCGTTGGGATCGCTCAACCGATCCGACGTGGACCTGCAGGAATTGGTTGGTCGGCAAGTTCGGCTTGTGCGACCCCAAACTCACCGATCGTCCATCAAAGTCCATGTAGAATGCCCATCCGGACTGGTTCCGTCCGTCAATGCCGACAGCGGGAGGATCGAACAGGTCATTTTGAACGTGCTCGTGAATGCAATGGAGGCCATGCCCGAGGGAGGGACATTGACCATCCGATTGTCAAAGGAAGACATCTCCGACCAGGAAGGGTTCAGTATTGAGATCAGTGACACGGGCCATGGGATTCCCGATGATCTTCGCGGTCGAATCTTCGATCCCTACTTTTCCACCAAAAGTAATGGAACCGGGATGGGCCTGGCGTTAAGCGAAAAGATTGTTCGGCAGCACAACGGAGTCCTTGACATCGACAGTTCTCCAGCGGGAACCAATGTCATCGTCTGGCTCCCCGTCAAAGCGAGTTCTCCGATTTCCGATGGTGTTCAATATGAGTGAAAACTTTCAAATTCTGATTGTCGATGACGAACCTAATATCCGCAGTGGTCTGGCCAAGGGGCTGCAACAGGAAGCGGATGTCATCGACACAGCCGAGAATGCCGAAGAGGCCATCGCACTCTTCGAAGCCGGTCAATACGATCTGGTCCTGGCCGACGTCCGCCTCCCTGGCGCCATGAATGGGCTGGAGTTCATCAGTCACGTTCTCCACAAGCGCCCCGAAACAACCGCCATCGTGATAACCGCTCATGGAACCGTCGAAACAGCCGTCGATGCCATGCGCCGCGGTGCATTCGACTTCATCACCAAGCCGGTCGACCTGAACCTGATCCGACAGCAGGTCCGCAAAGCACTCGAACACTATCGGCTGCAGGCGGAAAACCGCGAGTTGAAAGACCGCCTGGCCAACGCGGGCGAGATTTCCGGGATCATCGGCGGCTGTGCGGCGATGCACGACGTCTATCGGCAGGTGCGCCAAGTGGCCGACACCGATGCGACCGTCCTGATCGAAGGTGAAAGCGGAACGGGGAAAGAACTCATCGCCCGGGCACTCCACGATCTCAGCGAACGCAACAGTGGAGCGTTTGTTGCCGTCAACCTCGGTGCCCTCCCCGAGACGCTTCTCGAAAGCGAATTGTTCGGACACGAGAAAGGCTCCTTCACCGGTGCCACGCGGCAGAAACCCGGATGCTTCGAACGCTCTTGTGGCGGGACGTTGTTCCTGGATGAAGTGACAGAGATGTCCGCCAAAAGCCAGGTCGACCTGCTCCGCGTCCTCGAAACGCAGCAGTTTACGCGCGTCGGTGGCGAACTGCTGCAGACGACCGACGCCCGAATCGTGTCGGCCACGAACAAGGACATCCAAAGTCTCGTAGCCGCGGGCAGCTTCCGTGAGGATCTCTACTACCGGCTGAATGTCGTGCCGATCCACATCCCCGCTCTCCGCGAGCGGCGGACAGACATACCGCTGCTGGTCGAGCATTTCATCACGCATTTCTGCAATCGACATAACCGCCCGGTCAAACAGATCTCCGACGAGGCGATGCACATCCTGACCGCGAGCAGTTGGCCCGGAAACGTCCGCCAACTTCGCAATGTGATGGAACGGCTGGTCGTCACCGTGTCCGGCTCGGTCATTCACGCGGAGGATCTCCCCAACGAATTGCGGCCGACCAGTCTCGCTGGAAATCGTGGAATTCAGTCGCTGGCCGAAGTCGCCGAGGAAGCCGAACGATCGGCCATCCAGGCCGCATTGGCCGTCTGCGACAACCATCGCGAGCACACAGCCAAGGCGCTCGGCGTCAGCGTGCGAACTCTCCACTACAAGATGAACCGCTACGCGCTCCACTGAGTTGCGGAATCGCCGAGCCGGAAGCCCGCCCGCAGAGATGACCGGGAGAAGTACGCCCGGCAGGATTCGAACCTGCGACCTGCGGATTAGAAGTCCGCTGCTCTATCCAGCTGAGCTACGGGCGCATTCAATTGATATGACTGGGTTTACGGTGACATCGATTGTCGGTCACGATTGGTTGGTAAGCAACATAGTAAGCCAATTCGTTCCCCATCAACCCCGAACCACATCCCGCGCACTGCGTGTCTTGAGTTTGCATGGCTACCAACAAAACTACACGGAAGGCCCCAAAGAAACTAGTCGGTCTCTGGATTCATCCGACAGGCGGCTACGCGAAGAAGTTCGGTGGGAGAACATATTACTTCGGCAAGGATCCCGCTACGGCGGCGAAACGGTACGCGGAAGAATGGCCGTACATTCAAGCCAACGGCGTTCCTCCCGATGATACGGCTGGACTGACACTGCTCGACTTGTGTAACGCGTTCGTTACGGATCGTGAATCACGTGTTCAGAGTGGCGACCTGTCTACACGGTCGCTCGATGACTACAAGCGAACTTCACCTGGCTCACGAGCAGGTTGGTGCGACGCGCGTCGGTCTATTTCACCGCTGAATTTCTTGGTCAGTCAAAAACTGCGGCGGCGATGCCGACCACGTTGAGTTAGATCACCATCGAGCACAGTCGCGCAGCGCCGTCAATCGGACAACACGACTTGTAATGAAACTCGACGCCAGCGAATGGTATGTGATTCAGAACTTCAGCGTTGAAGCAAAGTGGAATAGCGTGCCTTCGTTGTGCGCGGTGGCCACGAGGTAACGGGTGCGGCGATGGCTGACCTCGAATTCCATGTCGAAATAGTCGGTCACATTCCAGATGAGGTTCCACCAGGCAACCTCGTTGTAGCTGATCTGCCCCACCGCGTTCGGGTCGAGGGGATCGACAAAGCCCAAGGTGTTGTTGCGTGGGTCGTCCACGCCATAACCGACGTGCATGGTGACGCACGGATTGACCTTGCAGTAGACTTCGGCCCAACCGCCGACGGACTCAACTGCCTGGTCGTTTTCGGGGTTGAGACTCTGCAACGTGCCCACGAAGTATGTGCCAGCCGCCTGGCCCCACCACAGTTCGCCTCGTAGCCCAAGCTTGGGTCCCTTCAGTTGAAAGTCCAGGCACACACCCCGTGTCTGTTCAATCTCATCGCTGCCCGGAAAGATGATGATGTCAGGGTCGAAGTCAATGAACGGGTCTTCGATTGCTTGGATCTCTCCGACAACGCCGGACAGGCCGACCTCCAGCGGACGCCCATAGTCACACATCGGGCCTAGCTCCAATCCGATGCGGCCTTCAATGTTCGGCCAACCATTGTCCTTGCCGCGCACCGCCGGAATGCCCTGATAGTCGCTGATGTCCTGCTGGGAGATGCGACCGGAAAGCGTCCACTTGGCGGCGTCACTGACCGTCAAGTAGCGATCGATGTGAAAGGCGCCACGATAGATGCCGATGTTACCCGCCCCGAGTTGTTGCAGTTGATTAACCGTCGAGGGTGTTATCGGAGAGGACAGATGCAGCCAACGCCCAAAAGCGAAACGCCACTGATCGTTCTTGACCTCTGCGTAACCCAGAATGATGTTAGCCCCCGAAAAGTTTCTCAACGGCTGCGACCCCATAAAGTTCATGGCGATCACACCGCCCGTTTGCCAGCCGCCGCATTCGGGTCCACTGATCGCGAAATTGATCTGCGACTATTTGGCGTGGATGGAGTAGGCGT
>CALJUK010000300.1 GCA_937975745.1 uncultured Planctomycetaceae bacterium
CGACCGCTTGGACGGATCGAACCGGGCGGCCTGATTCCTGGCATGCCCGTGTCCCCGGGGCCGAAACCACGCGACCTGCGGGCTCCGCCCGTCAATCCCGACCAGCCGGGAAGCGCCCTTGAAGGTGTCTCGCTGTAATCGAGCGGTCAACTGTCCGACACGGCTTGTCCTCTGGCGAGAACACGTACCGACTCGAACCAGTTTCAAAACCGGTTAGTGGCGAGTCTTCGGCCAATATTCACAGGACGAAGACGAAGCACACAGCGGTTCTGGAACCGCTTCTAGAAGACGTACAGGGTGCTACCATCGGAGAAGCGGACCGCCGGTTGCGTCCCGCGTTGCCGCACGTCCATCAACCAACGCTCTGCGGGAACACTGGTGTGCACTCGCATCCAAGTGGCCACGGAGGGCCTGCGGATTGTCACGCCCCCGAGGGGATTTGCAGGAGCCTCGCGATCGGAATCGAGTTGGGGGGCCGCCAGAGATGGCTGAGACCAGCCGGACGTGATTTCTTGCCATGCTTGTGGGCGCCGACTCCAGCGGATGTGGATCGGATCGACTCCGTACCACTCGGTTGCGGGGGTCACGATGGTCGCATTGAACGACTCTCCCAGGGCAACCAATTCGCGGTTCAATTCGGCCGCGTTTCGTCGCATCTCGGGCCACGAGACGCGCGACAGGGGGAACATGAGTGTCCGCGCCGCGTAGTACTCCCAGGCCGCCAGTCGATTGATGCTGGACATCGGCAGCAACGTCAGGACGATTCGGGCGTCATGGGATCGCAGGGTTGCCAGGCAGTCTTCGGCCCAGCGGCAGACAGTTTCGACGGACGAACCGTATATCAGGTCATTGCCGATATCGGTCAGCAGCGCCAATGGTCGGGAACTCGTCGGTGGAAGTTCCTCGATTGTCCGCCACAGATCGCACTTTCGTATTCCCGGCAGCGAACGGATCAGAACACGGCTTTTCGTTCCGAGCGATCGTCCGTGCCCGTGAGCGGCGAGAATCTCGGCCGGAGCGTTCGGAATGCGGCGGAACGAGTCAGTCAGCATCGGCAGCGCGAGCGTCAGATTGCTGGCGCCGATGAGAATAAATCGCTTCAAACTCCCGTCCTCGTCTCTTCTTCCAGCGCCGGATTCGACTGCGTTGGTTGTGGAACGCGACCGAACTCTGCTTGCGAGCAGGGGTGAATGGGACATGGGGTGCTTCGTGTTGAGTCCGGCGGCGCTGAGTGGACTCGTGAGGGACCAGGATTGTGAATTGCGGTGCCCGCCCGAACAGGCGGACCATCCCAAGTCGCGGCAGTATTGCGCAGGCTCCCATTTGCAGCAATCCCAACCCGAACTTTTACCGATACATTTCTCGACGCGCCGAAACGATGTCCATTTGTTGCCGGTCGTGGCCGAAAGTTGGATCGCGGCGTGATTGCAACTCCTGGCACATTGCTCTATTATACGCGCTTCGAGTAATCCTCCCGTGGGAGGGGACTGCGCCGTGACTCAACGCGGTCGACCTCATCTGTTCCACGGAAGATTGCTAGCTGAGTCCAACGACGTCACGTCTTCAGTGTTCTGTAGCTCGTGACATGGCAATAGTTTAAATCGGAAAACGCTGGTTTGGACGGCCGCCTCGTACTTGACCTGGCCGTCGAGCATTGAGCCCGGAGACATTCGTCGTGACGATTGACAAGTCCCTGAAAAGAAGTGGTCGGCTGGCCCGTTCCCGCAACGTGCTGAAGAGAGAAGAGCGCATTGCGCAGATGCGCGACCAAGACAAGTGGACCGAAGGACAATCGCCGATCGGGCTGCCCAAGACCCGGGTGATTCGCGTCGTCCTCGGTAGGAAGAAAAAGAAGAAGGCGAAGGACGAGGACGGCGACGCCAAGTAGGGGCCTCTGCTGGGCTGAGTGCCACGCCTCCAGGCAGGTTGAGCGTCACGGGAAGCGGTTTGGGTTGACCCGGATCGCTTGCCGGTCGGCGCAGCGCCGCTTCAAGATCCGTTGCAAGCCACGTTCGCTGCCGCGTTGGGAGTGGCCCGGTCAACTCCGGAACTCAGCGGTGGTTGCTGCCAGACGCGACGGCGCTCTCAAGCCAGCTCCCAGAGTTGAAGGCAAGCGGGCAGCGGTCCCCGCCCCCCTCAGGAGTCTCAAGGCTCTGCGTCCGAAGGCTCTGGCCGTGTCCTACGCGCGACTGCGACCATTCGAGCCATTCGATCAGACATGGGGCACTTCTACGGCGTTTCGCCGCTTCCAGTCCGCATTGCGGGGGGAAGCGAGCGTTGGGAACGGCGGGGATCAACCCCACCGCTCAGAATCAGACTGCTGACGCCGTCGAAACGCGAGACATGTCTACGCAACGCGATTTAATCGAACAGATAGCTGACCGACTCGTTGCGATGGATGCGGCGGATGGCTTCGCCCAGCAGCGGTGCAATCGTAATGACCTTGAGATTGGGCAGCGATTGTTCGGGCGTGAGCGCGACGCTGTTTGTCACAACAATCTCGCGGATGTTGGATTCTCGCAGGCGTTCGACGGCCGGGCCACAGAGGACGGCGTGGGACGCCGCAACGTAGATCTCTTTGGCGCCCTGTTCGCGAACCACTCGGGCGGCACCGACGATGGAGCCGGCCGTTGTGATCATGTCGTCGAACAAGAAGGCAATCTTGCCCTCAATGGGGCCGCCAATCAGGTTTGCCTGGTTGGTTTCCATGGCACTTGCTCGCCGCTTGTCGACAATTGCCAGCGTACCACCCAGGTGGCGCAGGTGCTGCAGCGACCGTTTGATGCTTCCCTCGTCGGGGCTGACCACGACAATGTCTTCCGACGGAAGCCCCAGCTTCAGCAGGTAATTGTCGAGAATCGGCGCGGCGTACAGGCGACCGAACGGAACGTCGAAGAAACCCTGAATCTGGGCGGAGTGCAGGTACATTGTCAGGACGCGATCCGCACCGGCTGTCACAATCAGATTGGCGACCAGTTTCGCCGTGATCGGCACGCGGCCGGCGTCCTTGCGATCCTGCCGGGCATACCCAAAGTACGGGATGACTGCGGTAATCCGCTCGGCACTGGCCCGCTTGCAGGCGTCGATGATGATCAGCAGTTCCAAGAGGCTGTCGTTAACCGGTGGAGACGTCGGCTGCACGATGAAGACATCGCGACCGCGGACGTTCTGATTCAGCTTGACGCTGATCTCTCCGTCAGGAAAGTTGGACGTCTCGACGGTGCCGAGGGCAATGCCCAAGTACTCCGCGATCTCGGCAGCCAGTTTCCGGTTGGCGCGACCGCTGATCAATGTGAGCTGTTCGTACATGAAACGGCCAAACACCGCCGGTGGGCGGTACCGGTGAAGGTCTGTGACGATTGAGAATCACCGGCCGGTGTAGACTCGTCGAGCGATCGGATTCCGGCGGGCAAACATTTCGTCCGAAAGTCAAAGCGTCGAGGACGCGACAAAGAATTAAAGGAAGAAAAAGAAGTCGAAACGAGACGCACGCCTCACTGGGCACTGCCCAAGGCCTTGTGTCACATGCCGGACGGAAGTCGTTGGTGTAAGGGGTTACGTCCCTTGGCGTTCTTCCGTCAACACGCGAGACGGTTCGCAATGGACAGAGCAATCGGGTCTTTCGTCTCCGAGTCGAGGCGAACGCCCATTTCAGGGCTTTTGACGTCCAGTTGTCAAGTAACCTCGCACAAATCGCCTCAGGCAATCCGTGAAAAGGGTTCGACAACCCCTCCGTCAGGCACGACAGCCGACGATTCGACCACGGCGTGCGGTCCGATCTGACATCCTTGCCCGATTCTTGCTCCCGACCGAATCACGCAGAATGGCTCGATCGCCGTATCGATCCCAACCGCTGCATTGGGCTCGATCCAGGTCTGAGCCGGGCTGCTGATAGAAACGCCAGAAAGCATCAACGCCTCCTGAGTCCGCCGCTGTATGACACCCCGCACGGCAGCCAGTTGGACACGCGTATTCACCCCTTTGGCCTCGATGTCGTCCATCACACAGGCGGCGATCACCGTCCGCCCTTTCGATTTCAGAATGGCCGGGCAGTCGGTCAGGTAGTACTCGGCCTGGCTGTTGTCAGGCCGGACTTCGGACAACGAGGAGAACAATGACGGTCCGTCAAAGGCGAAGCAGCCGGTGTTGATCTCCGTGATCCGGGCTTCTTCTTCGCTGGCATCCTTCTGTTCGACGATTCGCAGGAAGTTCCCGGTGGAATCTCGAACAATTCGGCCCAAACCGTAGTTCGCCTCGGTCTCAGCCGTCCCGATCACGCAACTGGCCTGATTCTCCTGCAGGCAACCGAGGAGACATTTCAGGGATTCTCCACGCAACAGAGGAGTGTCCCCCGCGAGAACCAGAACCGGCCCCTGATGCTGCGACAGCAGGTCCGCACACATCATGACGGCGTGCCCGGTTCCCTTTTGCTCGCTTTGGAGTGCGAACTCGACATCGGTGTGGCCCGACAGGCGGGACTCCACTAATTCGGCCTTGTGTCCCACGACGACGACAATTCGGCCGACACCCGCCTCGCGGACGGCCGACAGAACGTGCTCGATCATCGGGAGACCGCACGCCGGGTGCAGGACTTTCGGCAAATCCGACTTCATGCGTGTACTCTTGCCGGCAGCCAGAATGATCGCGACGGGGCTCTGCACAGAAGATATCTCCAGCGACAGGATCGCAGTTTGAATGCCCCAGCGTCCGCCTCACACGGACGCGGGTGAGTAGTGGGAATCAGCGTGGGCGGTGAGACAACGGCAGACCGGCAGCGCGGCCGGAGACCGGATCCAGCGGATGGGTTTAGTAGCGCAGTCCAGCACGAACGATGAATCCGTCCCCAATGCCGAATCCGGGTGTGCCATTCGCGAATTCGACATCACGGCCCAGGACCCAGCCCCCCTCGACGAATGTCGAGAGGAAGCCATTGTCGTTTCGCAGACCGAGCATCAGCCGCCAGTCTTCCAACTGCACGCGTTCACGCAATCCCGAGGGGTCCAAGCCGATCTGGTAGACTTCGACGTGATATTCGCCGGAGGCATACAGCCACGTGGCGATGCCCCACGGCTTGCCAATGAAGACGGAGACCCGGGGTTTGGGGAAAATCAGGCGGAATTCCCACAACTGGTTCGGCGTCCAGACCACACCGGCATAAGGAATGACGATATCGTCGACACGGTCCCAGTAGGCCGCACCGATGGCCCACGTCACACTGGGGGATTGGTGGAAGAACGCGACAACCCGGCCGTCCCAGTTGTATGCTTCCGAGTTCAGCGACTGCTCGAAGTCGCTCGTCAATGACGGGTTGAATCCGAGCTGTACGCTCCAGCCGGCGTTGGCCGGTGTTGACAGTTCCAAATCCCAACCGAAGCGATACGCGTTGGGCGGCATCCCGACTCCCGAGGGGCCATCCCAGCTGCGGTAATTGAACTGTGGGACGGATGAAAAGATCCAGCCGTCCGGCAGCGGAGTGGTGTATTCGATTTCCGAATCGAATTCGAACACGCCAAAGTCTCCCAGCGGCGCATCCGTAGATTCTGACGGGAGATAGCCAAAGTCCAAGCGAGTGGTCCAACCGAAGCGATACGGTTGGGGGCCGTTCAACCGCATGGTGTAGCCCGAACCAGTCGCCGGTGCACCCAGGAAGGGGTCACCCGACGGAGCACCCATGCCGCCGCCAAACGAGGGCCAAAGCTGGGGCATTCCGGGCGACATGTAGGTCGGTGGTGGAGAACCGTAAGTTTGTGGATTCCCACCATTGGGCGGGACACTCGGGAGCTCATCATATCCCGGAGTCTGTCCCCGGATTGCGTCCGCGAACGCAGTCTGCGGCGTGTAGATTGTCTGATGTGTTTCAGCCGCTCCCCAAGACGTAGAGAGTGCAGCAACAATGGTCAACAGTGTGGTATTCACCGATCGCACCTGTTCGCGGGAGGTCGTGAAGCGGGAGGTGATTGTGCCGAGAGACTCGACGGGGACATGATCGGCGGGAATTGTCTAAATTACGGGAATCTCGTCAACACCAAGTTTGGGGAGGGGAGAACAGAAGTCCGTCGCCGCGCAAGAAAATCCGGGCGGGAATGCCGGAGACGGGGACCCGGGCCGCGCGGTCGAGCAATGTGCTCGCGACGGCGGATGCCGTTCAGATACAGGGCGCAGTCCGCGACACAGAATGCGGTCGGTGGGAGACTCGCAATTCAGAAATGGCTGGCGCAACGCGATCGCACGCCCTGATGGCAGAGATCGGTAGGTGCAAAGTCCTACGGCGTCAGCAGTTTACTTGCTGTAGCCGAGGCTTCGCATCACTTCGTACAGCTCGTCGAACGTAATGAAACGGCGGCGATGCCGCAGCTTGTACTGAGCGACCGCGATGGCCAGTTCCGCAACATTCGGATCGGATCCGGTGTGGGAATTGGTGAACTGGCGACGTTCGGGTGTCTGGCCAGTTCGCGCGGCGGAATCGCTGTTACGGCGGTCGACGAATTTCGTGGTCGTCTGGTCAATGACCTGTTCCATGAGTATGCTCCTTGTGCTCGATTCAGTTGGCCAGGAGAAGCGTAGTTTAAGTTCGAATTGATGGTTTCCGATTTAGCATTGTATGGTATGAATAAGTCCCTGTTTCTCTTTGCCTGGAAATGTTGTGTGAGAAATTCTGACAGGACGGACGGTACGGCATGTTCGAATTGCTGCTGCCGTGACAGTTTGACTGCAAAGTGGAAATGCCAGCCAGACGTGGAGAGGACTCCGTTGCGAATGACGGGCGACTCTGTGACTTTCAATCTGCTGCTAAGCACTCAATCGGTGCGTTATGACGACAAAAGTGACACTTCTCGGCAGCGGCGCGATGGCGACGGCGTGTGCGATGGTGCTGAACGAAAAAGTCGATTGTTCCGTTACAATCTGGGGTCGCAAAACCGAACAAATCGAGCGGATCCGCCAGAATCGCCAAAATCAGACGTACCTGCCAGGAGTGGCAATTCCCGATGAGATCGAGCTGACGGCCGACATCGCCCAGGCCGTCGAAGACGCCGATTACTATGTCGTTGCCGTCCCGACGAAATTTCTCCGTGGGGCATTGGGGGCACTCCGGTCCCATCTGGCCGCCGATGTGCCCGTCGTCAGCGTTGTCAAAGGAATCGAGAACCAGACCTTTCTGCGCCCCAGTCAGATTATCGCCGACGTAATTGGCAGCACGCGGATCGTCTCTCTCAGCGGGCCCAGCCATGCCGAAGAAGTTGCAACCCGGTTGCCGGCAAGTGTCGTTGTGGCGGGCGATGACGAGACTCTGGTGAGTCAGGTGCAAGAGATGTTCAGCACCGATCGGCTCCGCGTCTATTCCAACTCAGACCTGTTGGGGGTGGAACTGGCGGGGGCCCTGAAGAATGTGGTCGCCATTGCCGCCGGGATCAGTGACGGCTGTGGTTATGGAGACAATGCGAAAGCCGCGCTGTTGACTCGCGGCCTTGTCGAGATCACGCGGTTCGGCGTACAGCACGGAGCACAGGCGGAAACGTTTGGTGGGCTGGCTGGCCTGGGAGACCTCGTGACCACCTGTTGCAGTCGCCACAGTCGCAACAGGGCGGTCGGCGAACGCTTGGGACGGGGCGAAACGCCGGATCAGATCTTCGGATCGATGCAGGCCGTCGCCGAAGGTGTCAATACCGCCAAGAGCGTGCACGATATTGCCGCCCAGGACAAGATCGACATGCCAATCGTCCGAGAAGTTTACCGTGTGCTGTTCGAAGGAGAGTCCCCCCACGCTTCGACCGACCGGCTGATGATGCGGCCGCTCCGCGACGAATGACGCTATTAAGGCGTGACGTCGTTGAAGCGGAGTTGAAGCGGTCTTGGCACTTTGGTCGGATTACAGCGAGCGGTGGCCATGAATCGCGGACCAGGCGATGAGCGCATCACGTGTGGCGGCGACATCGTGAATCCGCAGAATGTCGACCGACTGGGCCGCCAGGGCCACCGAAACGCCGACGGTGCCGAAGACCCGCTCATCAACAGGCCGGCCGAGCACCTTCGCCAGGAACCGCTTCCGTGAGTGCCCCACCAAGACCGGTCGGCCGAGTGCCCGCAGGGACGCGATGTTTCGCAGAATCTCCAAGTTGTGGGCGGCTGTCTTCCCGAAGCCGATCCCCGGATCGAGCACGACTGATTCGGCCGGGATGCCCGCGGCGGCGAGCGCGGCCAGACGTTGCTGCAGAAAGTGGCGGATGTCCGCGACAACGTCGTCATATTGCGGATTGTTCTGCATCGTCCGCGGTGTCCCCTGGATGTGCATGCAAACCACTCCAGCGTTGCGGCGGGCGCAGACCGACGGCATGTCGGCATCGAATGTCAGCCCCGAGATGTCGTTGACGATGTGGGCTCCGGCAGACAGCGTCGCGTCGGCGACAGCAGACTTCGTCGTGTCGATGGAGATCAGCACGTCACTCGAATTGGCGATCGCCTCTACGACGGGGAGGACACGGTCAAGCTCCTCTTGCAGGCTGACTGGTTCTGCTCCCGGGCGAGTTGACTCGCCTCCGATATCGATGATGTCCGCTCCGTCAGCAATAAGTTGATCGGCATGTTGTCGGGCCGTTTTCAGTGCGGTGTAACGTCCTCCATCCGAGAAACTGTCCGGGGTTACGTTCAAAATTCCCATCAACAGCGGGGTTCCGCCCAGTGGGAATATTCGATCGCCGATCCTCCATTTCAGCGTTTCTCCGCCGGAAGTGGGGGTGTCTTGGGGGACCCGAGTCATCGCAAAATCCTTTACAAAATCGGAATTGGCGGCCGTTGCGTATGTTGACAACCTATCTTAGTCTGGTATCGTACACGGCGCAATCGCTACAGACGGGAAAAGCCACCTGGTTTCCCTGTTTTAGTTTGACTGCGAGTTTTCAAGGGAAAGACCCGAGGTCGCAGGCGTCTCGCGGCCGAAACATCTCCCTTCGAGTCGCCATGTGACGGCGTTCTCGGGGGGGACAGTCGGTTTCTGTACGACACAAGAGTGTCAGGAATCGTCTGGATGAACAACTGGATTGTCTAAGGAGGACAACATGAGTCGTAAGCTGTTCGTGATGACTGCCGCAGTTGCATTTGCGGTTGTGTTGGCGGCTGGTGCTGGTGAAGCCAATGCCGGACTGAAGCTGTTCGGTGGTGGCGACTGCTGTGCCCCCGCTCCCAGCTGTGCCGCTCCCAAGTGCTGCAAGCCAGCCAAGGTGAAGTGCTGCAAGCCCGCCAAGGTGAAGTGCTGCAAAGTGAAGCGCACCAAGTGCTGCAAGCCGGCCAAGAGCTGCTGTGCTCCGGCTCCGACTTGCTGTGCTCCGGCCCCCAGCTGCTGTGCTCCTTCGAGCTGCGCTCCCTCCAGCTGTGCTCCGGCCGCTGGTGGTGCCGCCCCGGCTCCGGCCGTCGAAGAAGCTCCGGCTCCTCCGCCGGCTGCCTAATCACCCACTCGGCCATTCAGCCGAGATGTGTGAATAGTACATTGAAGATGGCACGTTACTCAGTTGGGTAGCGTGCCATTTTTTTTGGTTTATCCACTTCAACTTGTCACTCGGGCCGAATGCGATCGGCCTTCGCCACTTCCGATGGCGTGTCGGGACTCGGTTGCGGCCGTCCGGCCCAGAGCCGATGTTGTCCGAGCCGATCCCAGTCGTCGGACAATCGATGACAGCGGATAGTCGCCACTCACCTTATTTTCTGTCAGACGCTGATCGGTTGAGCGGTGACCGCAGAAATTCGACATGTGAAGTTTGGGGATCGACGCGGTAGATGGCTCGTTCGGGAAAGGCAGCCAGGATGTCAGCCAGGTTTGTTTGACGCGGCTTGAATCGACCGAAGAGGATTGCCGCATCGAGTGACGGCGGATTGACGATGTAATCCAGATGCAGATTGGCCGGGTCCTGGTCCACCAGAACCAATGCCGGCCGTCGCGTGACGGTCTGATCGACCCGTTTCCGGAAGTCCCGCATTTGCAGCCGCGTGTAGCCCAGGTGATTCACTCCCGCCGCTGCCCGGGACATTGGCAGAACGGTATCAAAGCTGACGTACAACGGCAGAAACGCCGTGATGAGCAGTCCCAGCCACCAGACGGGCATCCGCAGCCGATTCTGGTGGTTCCAGGATTGGGCAGCCCGATCCGTCGCAGCGACCAGCATCAGGACAAGCATTGGCCCGGATTCAAAGACGTAGTGGTAGTGCAGCATTCCGTCCAGCCAGTACGGGACGTGAACCGCATGAAGTGAGACGATCGAGGCGGGAATCAGCCACCAGCGACCGGCGAGGAAGCCTCCGGCCCGATCCGGTACTCCCGCAAAAAAGACAACCAGTCCAGTCAGCAACGGAACAATGCCAACCGTCCACTGCAGACTGGCGATCACGCGATTCCGGACATTCACGACGGCTCTCGCAGGCGTCAGATTCTCCGCCCAGCGGTCGTAATCTTCGAGCACCTTGGGCCCCAGTTTCGCTTCTCCGCGGACAACGTTGTTGAAGCCGTACACGTGTCGTGGCGAATAGATGTCGGTGTAAAGCTGGTACGGCATGATGGTCCAACTTCCCGTAATGTCCCGATTGTAGGCGACCATGACGGCCAGTCCTGCTGCCAGAGGAACGGCCATTCCCAGGGCCGACTTCCAGCGCAGCAGTCTGGAATACGGGTCAGAACTCCACCGCCGAGGGCCGATCAAACTCCAGGCCATCCACAATCCGAATGGAAGGGCAAATCCGGCGGCTGTCATCGGCCGGCAGAGCATGGCAAAGCTGAGGCCGGCACCCGCTGCGAACGCACTGCCAATGGAATTCGTGCGAATCATCCGCAGAAAGGCAAACAGAAATGCGGACAGACCGACCAACCCCGGCAGATGGGCCAGATAGAGGTTCGCGAAGACAGCGATTCCCGGTGACACAGCCGTCATGACACCGGAGAGCAGCCCGACACCGTTACCTCCCAGTTCTCGACCGGCCCAGAACAAGAACATGGCCGTCAGACCCGAAGCCAGCCAGAGCCCCCACACGGGATGCCCGATGGCGACAAAGGGGGCCAGCCAGGCACCCGTCCCCGGATAATACCGGCTCGCGAATCGCCCTTCGTTTAGGACATGCACCTCATCGAACAGTCGCGGAAACTCCGCATGGCTTGGAAAAGACCAGTGGCCAGCTAGAAGCGGTTCCGCCTGGAACAGGTAGCTGTTCTCGTCGTGAATTGCGGCCGGCAGTCCG
>CALJUK010000301.1 GCA_937975745.1 uncultured Planctomycetaceae bacterium
TGAGGTCAGCCGATCCGTCATCAGCCTGCGGTGTCCCGACCGCAATGAAAACGCAGTCTGCCGAGGGAATCGCCTGGGAATAGTCCTCCGTGAAGGTCAGGCGGCCAGCCTTGGCATTCCGCCGGACGAGTTCCGTCAGGCACGGCTCGTACAAGGGAACCTCGACAGCCCGTAATGTCGCAACTTTGCGTTCGTCAATGTCGAGGCAGACGACATCGTTGCCGCTCTCCGCAAAGCAGGTCCCCGTCACCAAGCCGACATAGCCCGTGCCGATCATCGCAATTCTCACAAGCACTTCTCCAAGATCGCTAATTCGAGACACCCGGCTACCGGGAGGCCGACTCGCCGGTGTCGTTCAAGCGGCGGCCGTACTGGGCATCGTAGTAGTGCAAGTATTCCCGATTTCTGATCCGCTCGACCCACTCGGCATGCCGACGATACCAGTCGACTGTTTCGGCCAGACCTGTGGGAAAGTCGATCTCAGGCCGCCACGCGAGTTCACGCGCAGCCTTGCTGGAATCGATTGCGTACCGCAGGTCGTGTCCCGGACGATCGGTGACGAACCGGATCAGACTGTCGGGCTTGCCGACTCGATCGAGCAGTGTCCGGGCGAGTTCCAAATTGGTCAGTTCGCAATTGCCACCAAAATTGTACACTTCGCCAATCTGGCCTCGCCGCAATGCGGCATCAATTCCCCGGCAATGATCGTGGACATGAATCCAATCGCGGATGTTTTCGCCTTTGCCATACAACGGGAGCGGTTCGTCCCGCAATGCATTGGAGAGGAACAGCGGGATCACTTTTTCCGGGAACTGGTACGGGCCGTAATTATTGGAACATCGCGTGATGACCGCAGGAAAGTCGAACGTGTGGTGATAACTCTGGACGAGCAAGTCGGCGGCTGCCTTGGATGCAGAGTACGGACTGTTGGGAGAAAGTGGGGTCGACTCGGTGAAGGCCCCCGTTGGTCCCAGACTGCCATAAACTTCATCAGTCGAAACCTGGACATACCGCGGAACGTTGGCCGCCCGGCAGACGTCGAGCAGAATCTGCGTTCCCACGACATTGGTTTGCACAAACGGGCCCGAGTCGAGAATGCTGCGATCGACGTGGCTTTCGGCGGCGAAATGAACGACCGCATCGATCCCTGCATCAGCGATCAGCTGAGTCAGTGACTGACGATCGCAGATATCGACCCGGTGAAAGTGGTACCGCTGATCCTGATCCAAGTCAGCCAGGTTTTCCGGATTACCGGCATATGTCAGCTTGTCGACGTTGATTAGTTCCAACTGCGGGTCCGATGCCAACTGCATCCGAATGAAGTTGGATCCGATGAATCCGCACCCGCCCGTCACCAACAGTCGTTTGATCTGCAGACCATTCATGCAACGTCAATTGCCTCAAGTTGGAAGAGAAGCGGTATTGAAACGGCGACTGGCTGCTACTCTTCCTCGTTGGTTTCGGGCTCATCTCCCGCAGACTCTTCCGGCGTGCTGTCGTCCGTTGCTGACGAGGTGTCTTCAACGGAAGCGTTGCCGTCGGCAAGTTTGGCGCGGGAGGTGGACTTCTCCTCAGCGGTCGTTTCGATCACAACGGCCTCTGTTTCCTCGACGACCTCAGCTGGGATGCGGGCAATTGAGACCAGAGCGTCGCCTTCGTCGAGTCGAATCACGCGGACGCCCTGGGTATTACGGCCGACGCGGCTGATATCCCCGGCACGCAGTCGTTGAATTTTTCCGGTGGACGTCACCATGATGACTTCATCGTCATCGGAGACGGTCAGGACGTCAACGACTTTGCCATTCCGCTCGGTCGTTCGGATGTCACGCAGTCCCAGTCCGCCCCGCTTTTGTCGGCGATAATGCATGCTGCTGCTGAGGTTGCCGTCCTCGCTGAGGTGAACATCTTCCGACTCGCCTCCTTCGACCTCGGCGGCGGAATCGGCCTGGTCAACGGCGTCGTCGTCGGCTTCCTCGTCGGAATTGTCGGTTTCGATCGCTCCAATCGGAGTTCGCTTTCCGTAACCATTTTCGCAGACAGTCAGCAAGCACATCCGAGGATCGGCGACAACCATACCGACGACGTAGTCTCCGTCGCGAAGGTTGATGCCACGGACACCCCGCGTGTTGCGTCCCATCGAGCGGGCGTCACTTTGCGAAAAGCGGATTGCCATACCGTTGGCTGTTCCGATCAAGACGTCATCGTCTTTGGAGATGATGCAGACATCGACCAATTCGTCGTCGTCGTCCAGGCGGATGGCGATGATGCCTCCCTTCATCGGGCGGCTGTAGGCCGACAGGTCGGTCTTCTTCACCAATCCCTTGCGGGTGACGATGATCAGGTACCAGTCTTCAGCAAACTCTCGGACCGGAAGGCAGTTGTAAATGCTTTCGCCCTCGGCCATCGCCAGCAGGTTCACCAGGGCTCGCCCCTTGGCGGTCCGTCCCTGTGCCGGAAGATCGTAGACTTTCTGCCAGTAGACCTTCCCGCGATCGGAAAAGAACAGCAGATAGGCGTGTGTACTGGCCATGAACAGGTGGTCGATGGTGTCTTCGTCATCCATCTTGGCACCGGTGATGCCCTTACCACCCCGTCCCTGCGCCTGATACATGGTCAGCGGCGTCCGCTTGATGTAGCCCCGCTGCGAAAGCGTGACGACCATTGGCTCTTCGGTGATGAGGTCGTCCCGGTTGACGTCGGTCAGTTCCTCGTCCGAGATATCGGTTCGTCGCTTGTTCGGGAACTTCCGTTTCAGTTCCTGCATGTCGTCTCGAACGACTGCCAGAATGTGGGCCTGATCGGAGAGCAGATACAGATAACCGGCAATATCTTCGAGTAGTTTGCGGTGTTCGTCGGCCAGTTTTTCCCGCTCGAGATTGGCCAGCGAGCCGAGTTGCATCGAGACGATTGCTTCGGCCTGGTTGGGTGACAGGGAGTAGGCTTCCCGGACGCCCTGCTCTTGCTGGTAAACACGGAAGCCGCTCTCGCCCAGGGCGCGTGCGATCAGTTCGGCGGCAACTTCGATCTCGCGCAGTCGCTCGCGTGCTTCGGCACGGCTGGACGACTGGCGGATCGTACGAATGACGTTATCGATGTCGAGCTGCGCGATCAGCAGGCCTTCGACAGTATGCTTCCGCTTTCGGGCTTCGTTGAGGAGAAACTCGGTCCGTCGACGAATGACGGTGACTCGGTGGCGGATGAACTCTTCGACCAAGCCCCGCAACGTCAATGTTTGTGGGCGGTTACCGACCAACGCCAGCAGGATCACGCTGACTGTCGATTGCAACGGAGAGAACCGATAGAGCTGGTTGAGGACGACTTCTTTGTCAGCATCCCGTTTCAGGACGATGTTGAGTCGGACCTGCCACTGGGGCAACTTCCTGTCGGTCAGGTCGACGATCCGGGCGATCCCCTTGATCCGCTCTTCACGGACGAGCAGTTCCAGCTTCTCGCGGATGCGGTCTCGCGTCTCTAGATAAGGGATTTCGGTGACGACAATCACGTCGTGGTTGCGCTCGGTTTCGAAATGTGTCCGGGCACGCAGTGTGAGTGTCGACCGGCCTGTCTGGTAGCCCTGCCGAATTCCGTACCGCCCGCAGATAATTCCCCCCGTCGGAAAGTCGGGGCCGGGAAGCACGTCCAGGATTTCGTCCAGCGTGGCTTCGGGCGAGTCAATCAACAGGGTGATCGCGTCGGCCACTTCGGCCAGGTTGTGGGGAGGAATACTGGTCGCCATTCCGACGGCAATGCCGGTGCTACCGTTGACCAGCAGGTTGGGAAACCGTGACGGCAATACGACAGGTTCGGTGTGTTCCTGGTCGTATGTCGCGACAAAATCGACGGTCCGCCGGTCGATGTCCTGCAGCATTTCGGCCGCGGCACTCGACATGCGGGCTTCGGTGTATCGCATGGCCGCTGGAGGCAGGCCGGCCAGCGAGCCGAAATTTCCCTGTTTGTCGATCAGAACTTCGCGCATGACCCACTCCTGGGCCATCCGGACCAGGGTAGGATAAATGGAGCCTTCGCCGTGAGGGTGGTAGTTACCGCTGGTATCGCCGGCGACCTTGGAACACTTTTTGCGCGCTGCGCCGGGTCCCAGATTCAGGTCGTTCATGGCGACCAGGATGCGTCGCTGCGAAGGCTTCAGACCGTCACGCACATCGGGCAGCGCCCGGCTGATAATGACGCTCATGGCGTAGGTCAGGTAGCTGTTCCGCATCTCGTCCTGAAGGTCGAGATCCCGGACATTCGCAGACAACTCTCCCAGCGACTCGTTCTCGCCGTTGCCGTTAGACAAGGACTGTACTCCTTCAAGGCTGTCACATCACTGTCAGGTTCGTAGTGCGAGCCGACGGATGGACGCTCGGTCGGTGATGGCAGTTTGAATCCGTTCGTTGAAGTCTCTGATGTCTTCCAGCCGATCTCTGAACGATACCGTTCTCGGGGCTCGTGACGGTGCATCCAGAGCGGCCGACCGAATCGTCACCCACGCGGGGGAGAGACACTTCCAGGGGCCTCCGGTGCTCGGCCGGAAAGGTGGCCGCGTCGGCAGTAAAATCCTCCGTGAAGGGGCCTCGGTGATGAGGTCTTTGTCAGGCATTTCCAGTCCGCAAAATGCGTCCCAGAGAGCGTCCCGCAAGCGGTTGCCGAGGACACCCGAAAACGCCCCTGCACCGGCCCTCCAATGGATGCGAAAGTTTGTTGTTTTGCGATCTGTTCTAATGGTCAGTTTGTGTGGACCGAAGTCCGTTTATTGTAGCAGGTTTCGCGGGTTCACTCAACGCACTGGGCATGGCGAAAACGGCCCATTTCTAGCCGGTTTGTGCATCCCGGCAAAAACATCTTCCAACAGCCCCAGAATGGCTCGCTTTTCGAGTGGTCCGACAGCCGACAGAACGCGGCGAATGGACTCTTTCCGGATGGCAGAGCGGTCCCGATTGTGTTCCATTGCGACTTTACCAGAATGTCGCTGTCCACGGCGGTTGTTGCCTGCAAGAATGCCTTGTGTTGATCGTTGACCCCAGACTGGGGCAATCCAGCGATGACTGAAGTTCTCTGAGGAACTTTGGGGGCTTGCATGACTCGGGAGACAAGCGGAAGCCGAAAGCCACCGGCGACGCCGGCGGGGGCCACGCCGCGACAGGCGTCCGACTCGACGGTTCGCAAAGAGAAATCTGCGGAGGCTGTGACCGAAACGCAAAGTCCGGTTCACGCCGAGAACGCTGCGCGAATGAGCCGGGAGGATGGGCATCCGCCCGGCCATGTTGTTGGCTATCGGATCATTCGCCAGATCGGCGAAGGGGCATTCGGATCGGTTTGGCTGGCCACTGAGGAACGAACGGGCAAGCGGGTTGCCATCAAGTTCTACTCGCAACGTCGTGGGCTCGACTGGGCTTTTCTCAATCGGGAAGTTGAGAAACTGGCGGCCTTGTACACGTCGCGAAACATTGTAGGGCTCATCGAAGTCGGCTGGGACAGCGATCCGCCGCACTACATTATGGAGTATCTGGAGCCCGGTTCGCTTGAGGACCGCCTGGCAGCTGGCCCGCTTCCCGTTCCGGAGGCCGTCCGGATCGCCAATGGTGTTCTGCAGGCATTGATCAGTGCACACAACTGCGGGATTCTGCACTGCGATCTCAAGCCCGCCAATGTTTTGCTCGACAGTGAGATTGAGCCGCGACTCTGCGATTTCGGCCAGTCGCGGTTGTTGGACGAACACAGCGGTGCGCTGGGAACGATGTTTTACATGGCGCCCGAACAGGCTGACACATCTGCTGTCGCCGATGCGAGATGGGACGTCTATGCCCTGGGCGCGCTGATGTACCACATGCTGTGTGGCAGCCCGCCGTACCGCACGGACGAGTCCGCACACGAGATTGCCGCAGCCGAGACACTGAAGCAACGGCTCGAGACGTACCGTCGCATCCTGCGAGAGTCGCCCCCGCCGACCGACCATCGCCGCGTTTCCGGAGTGGACAGCCGCCTGGCAGAGATTCTCGAGCGGTGTCTGGCGGTCGACCCGGCCGAACGGTTCCCCAATGCGCAGTCCGTTCTGGAAATGTTCGAACAGCGCGAGCGGGAACGTGTCCGTCGTCCGCTGCTGGCAGTCGGAATTCTGGCACCTGTGCTGGTGCTGATGGCCGTCTTCTTGATGGCCCAAAATGGAATTCGGACGGCAGTACAGACGTCGCGAGAGACCCTTGCCGAACGCGCCATGGCTGGCGATGTGATCCCCGTGCAGTTGATGGCGTTAAGCGTTCAGCGTGAACTGGAAGACAGGCAGGCAAGGCTGATCGAACTGGCGGCCGATCCCCGATTGCGGGAGATGATGCTTGCCCACTTGCACAAAGACTACGAAGGTCGGGCCCCGCTGCGGGAGTTACTCGACGGTTGGAGACGTCAGGACGATGCCCTTCGGGAATCGCAAGGACGGGAACTTGACGAGAGCTGGTTCCTGACCGACGCCGACGGCTGGCAGCGGTGGCGATTCCCCCTCAATACGCGGACGATTGACCGTAATTTTTCGCATCGCGATTACTTCCACGGACATGGCACCGAGTACCGGCAGGGTGCGGCGACCGAGCGGGTCGAACCGATCCGTCAGCCCTACATCTCGCTGGCATTTCGCAGTCAGGCCACAAACAAATACATGGTGGCGATCTCCGTCCCGGTGTGGGACGAGACGCATGAGAACGTGCTTGGGATTCTGGCGCGGACAACGCATTTGGGACAGTTGCTTTCCGGCTTTGGCGATCGCATCCGAGGAAGTGAGGGCTCCAGCCGGCTGATTGCCCTGCTCGACTCTCGCGATTGGAAATTGCTCGATCACCCCTGGATGACGGCCGAAAGTTCCAAGGACTTGGGGGACATCAAAGATTCCAAAGGTCGCTGGAACGATCGGGATGGTCACTACCGGGACCCTGTCGGCCGACTCGATCCCGAGAACTACGGCGGAGAATGGCTGGCCGCGTTTGCTCCGGTGGGCGAACTCGGCTGGATCGCAATCGTTCAGGAGCGCCGTGACGTCGCGTTGCGGCCGGTCAGCGAAGTCCAGGCGGTGCTGATTCAGAACGGAGTGTGGGCGCTGCTGGTCAGTAGTGTCCTGGTGGGAGTCGTGTGGTATTTTGTGACCCGCGCACTTCCGTCGCGGCGTCTCATGTAGAATAACGCTT
>CALJUK010000302.1 GCA_937975745.1 uncultured Planctomycetaceae bacterium
TGCAGCGTCTGAGTCTCGCCGAAGTGACTCGGCTGGGAGAAGCGATCTTCGCGTCTGACTGTGTGTAAGAACTCTCGCGAAGCACTCGGTGCGACCGCTCGGCCGACGCCTCGGGACGCCGCGGGGTCGGCGTGAAAGGGTGTCGGATCGTTGCCCGACCGGCAGTGGTCGGCAGGAGAGTCGAATCGCGCACGCATCGTCCGAGTTTCGCGACACGGGCCATCTGCGCCAACATTTTCGAGTCATGAAACACGGAAATGTGCAGTTGTCATCTGGACAGTTGTTGGGTCGCAGTGTCAAATAAGGGGGTACACTCGAATCGGTGTCGTTGAGTTCTGAACCACACAGGGAATGCCGACTCATGCAGCCCTCGTCCCGCCCCGTCGTATTCATTCAACGGCTTTTTCTCGTGCTGGTCCTGCCAGTCTTCTTCCCGGTCTTGTCCGGCTGCGGAGGGAGTCGTGGTCCCGAACTCGCCACCGTGACTGGCGTGATTACGCTCGACGGTGAACCGGTGCAGCAGGCCGTCATTCGTTTCCTGCCGGACAACTCTCAGGGAACGAGCGGACCAATCGCTGCCGGCTCAGTCGACTCGTCGGGCCGGTACACGCTCGCTTCGCCAGGCGGACGCAGCGGTGCGGTCCTGGGACATCACCTGGTCACCGTCATTTGTGATGATTTGCCCGTCCGAGAAGTTTCCGAAGGGGTTTTCGAGAACATTGAGAAGTCCTGTCACGTTCCGTCCCGTTATGCCAGCGAGCAGTCCTCTGGGCTGACGGCGGAAGTGACAAACGGGAAGAACGAGATCAACTTCGAGCTTCGAACAATTCAATAGCGGCGTTGCGGTCGATTGTCTTTTTCTCGTTTAAAATACGGAGACCGGTCATGTGTTCCGCTCATTTCCTCTTGGGCCGCGCCAGGCGTGGCTTCACTCTGATCGAACTTCTGGTTGTTATCGCGATTATCGCCATCCTGATTGCGTTGCTGTTGCCAGCGGTGCAGCAGGCCCGCGAGGCGGCTCGGAGGTCGCAGTGTCGCAACAACCTCAAGCAGATGGGGCTGGCATTGCACAATTATCATGACACTCATCGCCGGTTTCCGCCGGGCGGCGTCTGTCTGGGAGACTGCGTCAGTACCTACTCGACGAACATGCTTGACCCACGCGATACCGAATGGGGAGCCTCGTGGTTCACGATGATCCTGCCGTTCGTTGATCAGGCCCCGTTGTACAACTTGTACAATTCGAACATCGCTTCCGATTCGAACTCGACGGCCACACGGACGCAACTCCCCGTTATTAATTGCCCGTCGCATGTGCAGTCGACAATGTATGGCAACTATGCCAAGGGGACATATGGGGGCAATTTTGGTGTCGGCAATGGGATGGATATGAGCCTGAATGTCGGCCAGTATAGGGGTGTGTTTAATGCGGGGGCACAGTGGGGAGCCCGTATCCGTGATGTCACCGACGGTACGTCCAACGCGATCATGCTGGGCGAAATGGTCACCAACCATGTTGACTCGGACTCGCGTGGTCGATGGGCCCACGTGAATGGCATGATGGTCAGTGGGGGGAGTACGAGTGTTTCCGGCGTGAAGACGCCCAACTCGGATGCGGGCGTGAATCTTGACCGGGTGGCAAATTGCCCCGACGGTTCTGCGTGGGTCAGCCAGACGGATCCGGTCTTGCGGCGGATGCTGCGGTGTGGCGACGGCTATTCGGGTTACCCCTTCGTGACGCAGGGGATGCGCAGCTACCACGAAGGAGGCATTCACGTCGCGCTGGTGGACGGAAGCGTGCGTTTCGTCAGCGAGAACATTGATGCCACTCTGTGGTACAATCTGCTCACAATTGCCGGTGGCGACATTATTGGCGAGTACTGATGCCAGGCAGGTGTCGCTGAAGTCAGTGCGTCACAGCGGCGGGCCGTCAATCATCACGTGGGCGGCCGCAAAGCCGATCCCCAGGATGTTCAAAAGAACGATCAACAGGCCCACGCCGTAGAGAGTCCGCAGGCCGTCGTCGGGGCGATCTTTTTGTGCAATCAGTTGCGAGAAGACCACGCCACAGACCCACGTCCAATGCAGCATGACATGCAGCAGGACGGCCATGGCCATGGCGCAAAGGACTGCAAACTGGAAGTTCCTCCAGGCGATGTAGTCCCAACCCCAGAGCACCCAGCCGGCGGCCTGTGTTCCAACGGGGAAGACGAATTGCAGGACGGCCGAGACCCATCCCAGCAGGGAGAAAACCAGGAGGAGGAGAACGTCCAACCAGAAGTTGAGCAGAGTGCGAGAGATCATCGTTTGAAGTTCATGGGGTCAAGGGGATAGCGGGCGAGGTCGAGGCGGCAGGAAGTCACGTGCCGAATTTTATTCTGCACGGATCCCGGTCGGATTGGCGAGCGTGGCGGGTGGTTCTGGCGAAACTTCGCAAAACGGACAGGCGATCGTCGCGTGTTGGGTGTGTGTATCGAAGGCGAAAACACCTCGGCCGATTGCCAGTAGTCCGGTCAGCAAGACCGCCCAAGCGGCACCTCGGAGCAGCCGTTTCCGCCAGTTCAGGGACAAGAGTCGCGTTCCCACGCCGGTGAGAATCATCGCGGGCATCGTGCCGGCTCCAAACAAGATCATCACGCTGGCTCCGCCGAGCAAGTCCCCTCGGCTGGCTGCCAAGGCCACAAATCCGTACAGCAGACCGCACGGGAGGAACCCGGTCAGCAGGCCAGCCAGGAATGCAGGAAGCCAACCCGGCGAAGTCAGAAATGGGCGGAACATCGAGCCAGCCAGGCAGCCACTGGCGGCTGCCAGCGCTCCATTCCGCTTCGTCAGCCAGGACGAGACAATGCGGAAACAGGCTGCCTCAAGCCCCTGCACGACGCGCAATGTGCCGGCCAGAATCGACAGGATAGCAGTTGAATTGATCAGGTTCCCCGACACGCTGACCCGTCTTGCTCCCGCGAAACCGGCGATGGCTCCAAAAATGCCATAGGTAAACAGTCTGCCGGCCGTGTAGACCAACTGCCGTGCGAATGCGGCCGATGCCGACCGAGCCGGCAATCCCAGCGTGATTGCCAAGCCGCCACACATGCCGATGCAGTGTGCCGAACCGAGCAGTCCTCCCAGCAGGATCAATGGTCCGTCAACCACGGTCTCTCTCCGCAGAAGCAACCGCTTCCTCTTCGAATGTTGGCCCGTTCATGTCGTGGATACCGCCGTTGGTCGTCGTCGACGTCACCTCGTATTTGATGGAATCAGGCGTTGCAGTTTTCCGGGCGGGCTCGGCCGTCACCAGTTGGATTGGTTCGACGGTTTGGTCGATTTCGTCGTCCCCCGTCAGCCGCAGCGTATTGCCAATGACAAACAGACTACTGGCCACCATCAGGCCGGCCGCCACTGCCGGATTCAACCAGCCGGCAGCAGCCAGTGCGATCCCAACCGAATTGTAGCCGAATGCCCAGGACAAGTTCTGCCGAATGATGGAAACACTCTGGCGGGCCAGCTGAATGGCCCAGGGAAGTCGGTCAAAGTCGTCGGACAAC
>CALJUK010000303.1 GCA_937975745.1 uncultured Planctomycetaceae bacterium
CGAAACTGGAGATCGTTGTGCCGTCGCTCTTGAGGTTGGCCAGCCGGGTGAGATTACCCGCTGCGTCATACGAGAACGACGCCCGCGTCCCATTCGCCAGCTTCTTCACCGTCCGCCGTCCGGCCGGATCATACGCGTAAGTGGTGCGATCTCCCTGCGGGTTGACCATATGGCTGATCCGGTTCACCGAGTCGTACGCGTAGGTGAACCGTCCCCCGTCCGGATCGGTCATGCCGACACGGTTGCCGACCGAATCGTAACGGTACTGCACGCGCTTGATCGAACTACCCATGATGGGCCTCGCAGCCTCGATTTTACGGTGTTCCAGAACTGATTGTGAACCCCACTCCTGCTGCGCGGCTCACACCTTGTATTTCGTGCTGACATCGTCACGGCGATTCAGGCCGTCGTAGAGGGCCGTCACCCTCACCGAGGCGTTCTCGGTCGTCGTCCGGTTGCCCGCCTCGTCATACGCAAATGTCGTTTGTGCCCCGGATTCCCAAGCCTCGTGACAATCCCTTCCATGCGAGTTCGCCGCGCTATTTCCCAACGATGCGCGCCTCGAAGTCACACTCGTTCATTCATTTCGACTCTACGAGACGGCGTACATCCAACAGGACCACCTCAGACTCCGACGCCGCTGCCAGCAACTCACCTTCGGGCGAAAATGCAACCCGGTAGATTCTACCAGGAATGACTTTGACTTCTCGGCGTTGTCTGACGTCCCAGAGTCGAGCAATACCGGAATCGGACGCAGCAGCAAGCAGCTTGCCATCTGGTGAAAACGCGGCATCATGAAGAGGCGTGCCTTCACCGCTGAACGTTGCGACTTTCTCCCACCGACTGCATTCCCAAAGACACAGAGTCCATAAGCCTTCGCGCTCTTGCTTTCCCCCGGCCGTCGCCAGCAAAGCACCATCAGGACTAAAGATCGCTCTATACGTTATTCCATTCAATGCGTGAATCACCTGTCTTTCACTCATTGCCTCTACATCCCAAATCCTGACATCCTGGTCCCATCCGGCAGATGCAACTGTCTTCGCATCTGGGGAATGAGCTACTGTTAAGGCCCCATTCGCATGGCCGGGCAATGACCGCACTCGCGAATCGTTCCCGGCGTCCCACAGTTTCACACCATTCTCATCAGGCTTGCCGAATGCTACTCCAATTGCCAATGTACTACCATCACTCGATGTGCTCACCGAAGTAACAGCCGCTCCACTAACAAATGTCGCTACAACCTTGTGAGGTGGCCGGATGTCGATGACTTTTGCACTGCCGTCAAAGCTCCCCACAACAATCTGTTCCCCCTTGGGTGAGAATACTACACAACTAACTCCGTCCAAGAATTCCTCGAACGCCATCATTTGCTTGCCGTTTTCGACATCCCAGAGTATGACTTGTCCAGGGACGGGGTCTTGGAGCAACCCCGTAAATCTTCCATACGCCACAGCGATCAGCTGCCCGTCTGGAGAAAAAGCGAGCCCGGATATGATATCCTTGTTTCCGTTAGGATCTGATTCCACCCTTAGAGGACTACGATCTCCCGCTTCTATCGAATGCGCCGGACATCCAAATGCGACGAATGCTGTGACGAAAACACAACGCCATGATTGAGCAACACTCTTGGCGAATCGTGAGAACTTCCGAGACGGCTCCTGACTGCGGGCATCGAAAACTCGATTGAAACGTGCTTGGTCTTGAGCGGCGATGTCCGCAGAAATCACGCTGGGGGCAAGCTGGTCAATGATGTTCACAATTTCAGTCTCCTGTGTGCGAGAAAACGCATGCAAAAACGTGTGCCAACACCGCGATTCATCTCGACCGGTTGTACGAGTTGTCTTAGACCGCTCCTGCTCGTTGGTCTTGCAATCAAGCTCCCTATGGACAGAGTCACCATTCCGATCCAAATAAGTTTACTCAAACCCCGGCAATGGAGCGGCCAGCGACATGTTGGCGAAGAATATGGGACGTGCGATTGGAGAAACCCAGCATCGAAAGTATGACCATCGCTTCACACACCAGAATGCTCGTGTCTGTTGGAGAATCACACTCCGCTTCATAATCGCTTGATTTACAAGATGGCTGACAATTGCCTATCGACTGTGGCTTACGAGCAAGTACCTCATTCAGATCCTTGAAGCATTCACTCACATCGCCTACATCCGGACTGCTACGCTCGACGTCCCCTAGCACCAGAGAGCTTTAGGCACAATATCACCCTTGTCGATGATAGTAAGTGTCGTCTTTCCGCAGTTACCACCCGGTTTCAAACAGTCGTCGCAGTCAACTCCTTCTTTCAACACCGGACATCTAAAGAATGCTTCGACTTGATTTGCTGCCTGAACACACGGCGTGCTATTGCACTTGAGTTCCTTGCGAGCCTGCGAAATACAACAGCAAAGACGCGTGTCGGCCTCGTCTTTTGACATCTGGCCCTTTGTGTAGTCATTGTCATGCTCGCAGCAACAACGGTCCAACTCGTCAATAGGCCCTGGAATGCTTTGTCGACGCGGATATGGTTCAGCACCGCAATAGCAGCCGTATTGCCAATTCACGCCCTTCGGATTCCAGGGAACTGAGCACGTTCCCGTACGGGATCCGCCCTCCTTGTCGATGGTCTTCCCCGCAGGGGGACATTTGTGCAATTTCGATTCGAGTTCCTTGACCCAGTCTAGACAGTCGGCGTATTGTATTCCGCACTCCTGATAGCATGTGAATTTCGACCAGATCCAGAAGTTTCTCAACCTACAGCGCTCCAAACAAGCAACGTACCAATCGCCACACTGCTCATTTGTACTAAACGTCTCAAAAGGGTCAAGCCCTGAGGGATCCGTTAGAATGAGCGGGTTGTTGACGGCATGAACGTAGCAGCTGGTTCCCATGGCGATCCTATTAGACGCGCAGTTGCCAAGTGGGTCGACGCTCACCCACCGTCCTTGATGTTGTTTATAGAACCGTGCACGGACGTATTGCGAAACGGCTTCTCGATCGAAACAGTAACCAAGCTGCCCTGCGTATGTGAACGGAAACTCTGTCGAACCGCTACTCGCCAGCAACATACCCCACGCATCATAGAGCCGTGTGTCAGTGACGACCTCACTGGCATCAGTGAGTTCTCTGGTCGAACCGATCGCATCAAAGTGATAGCAGTGGGTGTCACTCCCGCGATGCTGGCTCACCAGATTCCCGTACAGCCGCGGCTCGTTGGTGTAGACCACCTGCGTATCGTTGTTCTCGTCCGTCTCCGCCAGGTAGTTCTGCTCATCCCACACGAACTTCTTCGTGCCGGTCGACTCTTCCAGCTTCACCCGCAGGCCGTCGGGCTCGTAAGTCATCGTGTTGCGGATGCCTG
>CALJUK010000304.1 GCA_937975745.1 uncultured Planctomycetaceae bacterium
CGGCGATTAATGCGTCAGTCGCTGATGCCCAACGGCCTGCTCGATGGCCTTCAGCCTCGCGATTTAGCCGACTTGTATGCCTATCTGTCAACGCTGTGGCAACCCGCGGCCGCGGTTTCAGCGAATCGGCCAGTAGAATAGGCCCGCACTGCCGAGAGACTATCCCCCCAGAACACCTCCCTTTAGAATCGAAATGCGGGACATGCCACACGCGGTCCGACGATTCCCCATCACGTTCGCTACCCCATGACCGATGCACGGCCAGTCTATCTCGACAACCACTCCACAACGCGGGTTGATCCTCGTGTTCTGGAAGCGATGTTGCCCTACTTCTGCGACGAATATGGCAATGCGGCCAGTGTCAGTCACTCGTTCGGGAAGGCGGCAGCCGGAGCAGTCGAAACGGCTCGGGAGCAAGTGGCCCGACTGGTCGGCTGCGAACCTCGCTGCATTGTCTTCACAAGTGGTGCCACAGAGGCGAACAACCTCGCGCTCAAGGGGGTCCTCGGTAGCCCCGGCCCGGCAGGGCACTTAATCGTCAATGCGGGCGAACATCGCGCCATCCTTGATCCGGCCGATCGGTTGTCACGCCGTGGGGGCGCCGTCACAGTGCTCCCTGTCGACCAGCATGCCCGCCCGGCAGTCAAGGACATCCAGGCTGCGATCAATCCGCCGACCAGGCTCGCCTCGGTCATGTGGGCCAATAATGAAGTGGGAACTCTCAACCCGGTGGCCGAAATCGCTCGAGTGTGTCGCCAGCGCGATGTGTTCTTCCACTGCGACGCGGCACAGGTGCTCGGCAAAATCCCCATCGAGTGGGACTCGCTAGAGATCGACCTGCTGAGTCTTTCGGCTCACAAACTGCACGGTCCGAAGGGAGTTGGGGCGCTCGTCGTTCGGCGTGGCCAGAGACGGATCCCGATCGAGCCCCTGCTGGACGGTGGCGGCCAGGAACACAAACTCCGCAGCGGAACTTTGCCTGTTCCCCTGATCGTCGGTTTTGGAGTCGCCTGCGAGATCGCTCGAACAGAACTTGCAGCAGAACCTCCGCGTCTGGCTGCGTTGCGTGACCGGCTGTGGGCTGGGTTGCAGACGACGATTTCCGGAATCATCCGCAACGGCGATCCCGACAACGGCCTCCCCAACAACCTGAGCGTCAGTATTCCGGGAGTCGACGGGGACGCTCTCCTGGGAAGTTTGAAAGAGGTGGCGGTCAGTTCTGGCTCGGCGTGCACGTCCGCCAATCCGACTCCCAGCCACGTTCTCCAGGCGATCGGGCATTCCGATGCACTTGCCCGGGCCAGTCTGCGGTTCGGCCTGGGACGCTTTAATACCGAGGCGGACATCGAAACCGCCATCTCAAGTATCGCGGCGGTTGTCCGCAAACTGCGGGAAATGCCTCGACCAGCCTGACGACAATCACTGGCAAGGGGCTCACTGGGCCGAGACGTACCGTTCAGGTCGCGCGACAAAGGCATCGCGTGCAGCCAGTGATGCGAGGAACACCACGCGATCCTGGAAGAGGGCCCCAAACTTTGCTTCCCCAGGTGTCCTGGTCCCGGTCATCGTGGAAGTCACAGGACAAACCCCGCCCATCGGATAGTACTTCAAAGGGTTGGCCTCGAAGCGGGTCTTGTTCTCGGCTGAATCGAACCGCAGGACGTGCCCTCGATACTCGATCGTGAATTCTGCCAGACCCGGCCGCAGCTCGCGATTTTCCCGCAGGCTGACGAGACACAGGCCACCAAACGAGGGCTCGGCCGGTTTGCTGAGTGTTTCCTGTTGGCTGGCGGGGATCGCCGAGGCTGGGAGAGTCTCGGTCGGTAAGGTCAACTGCGGTGGGAGGCTGGCGGCCGGTTGCGTATGGGCGACGTGCTTCACCGTGCAAAGGGCATCCAACTCGCGGCTCAGAGCAGCTGCAGCCCTGAAACCGGTGACCTTCTTGATGACTTTAAACTCCGGCGAAACAATGACTGTCGTGGGAAGTCCCTCTACACCGATCGCCTGGACAAGACCGGCTTCTTTGTCCGCGTCGACAGTGACTGGAACAAAGCAACCATTGATATGTCGAGCGACCTGTTCGTCAGTGAATGTCTGATCGAACATCTTGTGGCAGTAACCGCACCAGTCGGCTGTCACTTGCAGCAACATGGGGCGGCGGGATGCCGCCGCTTCCCGTGCGGCCGCTTTCAAATCGGTCCGCCACACGATCCGTCCCGGATTCGATGTCGGAGCGGCTGCTTTCAATGCGGAGGATCGGCTCTCCGGAATCAGATTGACAGCCACCAGCACAGCAACGACCAGGACAGGGGCGAGGCGGAAAGCGGCAAGGCTTGCCGACTGCGATCGGCCCGGGCCAGATCCGTAGCGACTCTTCCAATTCCAGCTGCCGCCGCGGTTCACCTCATACTCTGATGTGGCATATCCTGATGTGGCTGGTCGGTCGAGCTCATTTCTGCTTCGCATCATCCGCAATTCCCTTCTTTGGTGCTCGCCAAGGTCCATCCAGTGTTGTTATCGGTCGCGACAGCGGGCGGAATTCTGGACGTCACAAGAAATTCCGTTCAATCACAGCCTTCCAGCCAATCTTGAGCTGTCACCCCTCTCCAACGGGTCGCCGACAAGAACATCCGAAGCAAACCGGCAGTTTTTGCAGTCCCCTCGTTCGGCACGCGGGCAAGACTCTGAAAGAATGATTCGCCGTGCGATTCGAATTGGACTGTAAGCGACTTCACCATCGGCAGTTTTTTCGTGGCGAGGAATCTGGCGGAAGTCCTGGATCGTCGCGGTCTTCCCAGAACCGCTATTTTTTCTGGCGGCCAGCGGGTGTGTCGGGAGCGGAAAACATCTAGGATTCCCCAGACGCAGTGTGAGTTATCACACAGAATGCGCGTCCCCGAGTCTCGAAGATTGGCAACCGGCGGAAACGCTTTGCCGGCAGCAGGAACGACTGCGTAACGTGTTGTTAAGTCAGAATAGAGCTCTGTCAGAGAGAGGACGTCGATGAACAAGTCAGATTTGAACCGTCGCGATTTCCATCGATTGGCCGCAACCGCCTTTGGCGGCGTGTTGGCCGGAACAGCCATTGGATGCGGGAATGCCGCGAAAGACGCCGCGACTCCCCCGGCCGGTGATTCCGCCGCTGCCGACGCGGATGCCAGCCCGGCCGCTGCGGACGGAATGGAAGAAGAGGGCCACGTGCTGCTCACCGGTGCCAACGTCTGCCGCGGGCTCAACAGCTGCAAGAACCACAAGGGGGGCGACAACGCCTGCGCCGGCATGGGAATTTGTGCAACGGCAGCAGCACATGACTGCCACACCCATAACGAGTGCAAAGGACAGGGTGGCTGCGGTTCAACCCCCGGACAAAACGCCTGCAAGGGAAAAGGCGAATGTGCCGTTCCTCTGGGAGAGGCCGCTTGGAAACAGGCTCGCGAAGCATTTGAAGCTGCGATGAAGGCCGCTGGCAAAGAGTTCGGTGAGGCTCCCGCCAAGACCTAACCTCTTGGGCGACCATCCCGTACGGAACAGCTCCACTGCAGGCGGAGGAAACCAGACGTTCCTCTGCCTGCAGCGGTTGTGCATTCTAGGTTAATTCACACGATCACGATTTCGGTGGCACTGACGATGAGTCGCAGCTCGCAACCACGATTAGGCCATGACCATCTGGGACTTGGTGTCGGGCTCCGCAGTCCTCACTTTCAGCACATTCTGCAGCATCAGCCGGACGTCGACTGGTTCGAGATCATCTCCGAGAACTTCATGGATTCTCAGGGACGGCCAAGGTTTGTGCTGGACGAACTGGCGGAACGTTATCCAATTGTCATGCACGGCGTCTCATTGTCGATTGGAAGTAGCGATCCGCTGAACTTCGATTATCTACGACGCCTGAAACGTCTTGCCGACGAGGTCAACGCCCGTTGGGTCTCCGACCACGTCTGTTGGACGGGAGTCGCCGGCCTGAACGCGCACGATCTGCTGCCCATTCCGTTCACCGAAGACAAACTCGCTCATGTGACGCGGCGGATGCGCATCGTGCAAGATGCGTTGGAACGCCCCCTCGTCTTAGAGAATCCCAGTAGCTACGTCGAGTTTGCCGGGTCGACGCTGCGCGAATGGGACTTCATCCGCTCTATGACGGAAGAGACCGGCTGCGGACTGCTGCTGGACGTCAACAACGTCTACGTCTCGTCGGTCAATCATGACTTCGATCCGTTCGAATACCTCAGAAGCATGCCGCACGAGCGTATCGTGCAGTTTCATCTGGCCGGCCATACCAACTGCGGAACGCATCTCGTCGACACGCATGACGGACCTGTCATCGATCCAGTGTGGGAGCTCTATCGGGAAGCCCATCGACTCACGGGTGGAGTTTCGACGTTACTCGAATGGGATGCCCAAATTCCGGCGTTTCCGGTTCTGCACGCAGAGGTCCTGAAGGCGCGCGATCACGTGGCTGGCCTGGATCGACCGCTGGATTCATTGGCCGAAACCGTCCCGCCGCAAACTGTCGCGGTCGATTTCACTGCAGTTCCTCACCCGGCCACGGTCATTCGAGCCGAATGCGAATGATCCCCGATTGTTCCGGCAGTATCAGGTGTTTTTCCTGCAGTTTCAGATGAACTGACGCGATGACCGAAATATCCGAGACCGAACAGTCCAACCAGAATTCGCCAGCGCCCCAGTCACTGCTCCGCGTGCAGGAGTGGATGCAGGCGGTCATTACACACCCCGATGGAGTGGCCGCCGGAATCGACTCGCCAACGGCATACCGTGCATTGGCTGTCGATCCGGGACAGGTCGAACAGGTCATCACAAGGTCGCAGAAGTTAAGTGCAGTCGATCGGTTGGCCGTTTACGGCTTTGCGTATTTCGCCCGGCTGCTGGAATGTCTCGCAGAAGAATTCTCGACGACACGCCACGCCGTGGGTGAACAGGCCTTCCAGGCGTTTGCATTCGGTTATCTGCAGGCGTATCCCTCGCGGAGTTACACCCTGGGTGACCTGGGAGCGAGATTCCCGGACTATCTCGCGGAGACCCGACCAGCGGACGAGGATGATTCCAACATCCCCAACTGGGCCGATTTCGTCGTCGATGTGGCCACTCTCGAACGTGTCTACGGTGATGTGTTTGACGGACCTGGCCCAGAACAGATGCAGCTGTTGACTGCGGAAGATCTGGCCGGCATCGCGCCGGAAGAGTTTGGCATGGCCCGGCTGCAGACCGTTCCAAGTTTGCGTGTCTTGGACCTCCGCTTTCCCGTTCACGAGTACATTACGGCCGTGCGCCGTGGTGATAAGCATGTCGTCCCCCCCTCCCCGCAACCCACATGCCTGGTTGTCACCCGCCGCGACTACATTTGCCGTCGTGGCGTCGTCACACCCGCGCAGGGCGCGATTCTCCGTTCGCTGATCGCAGTGCAAACGGTGGCCGAAGCGATCTCGTCGGCAGCCGAGACTCCCGGCGTCGACGAACGCGAATTGGTCGCGAACGTCGCGGACTGG
>CALJUK010000305.1 GCA_937975745.1 uncultured Planctomycetaceae bacterium
TCGTCGAGAGCGTCGGATCGTCGGCACCTTTGTGTGTTTCGATCTCGAGCGGCTCATCGCCGTTAATGGTCCCCGTAATCACTTCATCGCCGATTTCCTTTTCAACGGGAACGCTTTCTCCGGTAATCGGTGCCTGATTCACGCCACTGATGCCGCTGAGGACTCGACCATCAAGCGGAATCTTTTCGCCGGGACGCACGATGACAGTGGAACCAACCGGCACATCGGCTGGAGCCACATCACTCACCGTGCCAGCTTCACCTCGCAGGTGGGCCGTCGGTGGTGACAAGTCCATCAATGAAGCGATCGCACGACGCGCCCGACCAACGCTCCACGATTCCAGCAATAGTGAAACCGCGAATAGGAACGCGACTGCGGCTCCCTCGAACCACTCGCCAATCAGCACGGCCCCAGTCACCGCTACCGTCATCAGCAGGTTCATGTCGGGGCGCAGAGCAATCAGCGAACGCCAAGCCTTAGGTGCGACGAGCACCAGTCCCGCCACGATGCCGAGCAGATAGAAGACGATGGCCGCCGTCGGTACGACCTCTTCGCTGGGTCGTAAACTGAGGTGAAGTACTAGACCGACAAATCCGGCCACGCCGCTCACGGTCGTGAATATCGCTCGCTGGTTGCGTTGCCAAAACGTCCGCTCATGTTCTTGTTGAGGATCGTCGTCCCACACCTCCGCTCTCAGGCCACTGCGCTGGACGGCGGCAACAACGTCGCCCCGAACATTATCGGTTCCGGTGAGATCAACGGTCAGCTTGCCGCGGATCAAATCGAATGTCAGTCGGTTCTCATCGCCCAGAAATGGAACGAGTTCACGCTTCAGAAGCGACACTTCTTCGGCACAATCCATCCCGTGAATGCGTAGTTGCAGTGGGTCATCTCTGTTGGCCATCACCTACGATCCTCGCCAATATACCTTCGCAGCGTGTGGGAAAGCGATCGCTGTGATTGCGGTCCGATTAGCCGCTCAACTTCTTCACCATCGACAAACACGATCAGCATTGGGTATTGGTCGACGCTATACTTCTCTGTGATGAAAGGGTTGTCGGCAACGTTCAACTCGCCCACCTTCACCTGACCATCAAGTTCGCCCGCGAGTTGCCGGAGGGTTGGTTTCATCTCGATGCACGGCTGGCACCAAGGCGCCCACATATCGACGAGCACCGGCAACTCGCTCTCGATGACCTGCTGATGAAAGTTCTTGTCCGTGAGCGTCAGTGGAGTCGGTTGTTGATGCTCCAGACTGTTCGGGCTGAAATTGTTGCAACCAGTAAGGACGAATATCAGGGGAACCGAAGTCATTAGAGCAACCCGTTCGATAGAACGTGATCCACTCTTGCCGACTTCATGGTGTCCTCTGTCTGCGAATCCCTTACAGCCGCAGTTCATGTTGTTTGCTCGTTCAATGTTTTGTTTTGCCAAGGTCATCGTTACTGTTGTTGATAAAACGGCTACCGGAACGGTCTCGTTCCGGTAGCCGCAACGCGTTCATGCTGCTATCACACCTATCATGCCTTGGGCTTGGATGTGAAGGTTCCACTGGGGCCATGCAGTTTGACCGGCGTTTTACCGGCCTTCTCCACGGCTTCCCAAAGCTGTCGAGGCGAGAGCTTTGCATCGCGTTTGGGCACGACGGTAGCGGACTTTGTTTTCAAATCTGTTTTGACATCGCCAACACCGCTTACTGCCGACAACTTTTCACGCACTCGCTTCGCACAGCCTTCGCAGCTCAGCACTTTGAGCGTGATGGTAGTCTTGGTTGTTGGTTCCGCTGGAGCCGCGGAGCTTGTCGTTGACAAACACAGGGCAATGGCAAATGTCAGGGCGATACACAGGGAGGTTCGGTACATTGTGAGATTCCTTTCTCTTGGACATGGTTTGGTAAAATGGTCAGTGGTTTACTTGCCTGAGTCACATGGCGAATTCCTCCTTCGGTTTGAGTGATGTGATTCGTCGAAAAACGTGGCTGGGGCCGAGCGTTCTCACTGGGCTGGCGAAACTCGCTGCGACCCTCAGCCACTCAATAGTCACGTTTAGCCGGGTGCGACACCTTGGGCTGGCGTGATGTTGTCTTCATTGAGTTCAACTGCCGCAGGAAATGGCGGCTTGAGGTCCGCGATTTGCGAGCAGACTGGCTGCTGACAGCCTTCGACGTGTCTCGCTAAGTGATGCGGCGAGGAACAACCGCACATGCAGCCCGGCTGAATGAGCAGTCCAAGGGAAAGCAACATGCTGGTAGTTCGTCGCATGGAGCGACCCCAAACGCTCGGCGAGTTCGTCTCAGGCATTGGCTACTCCGTTGGCTGCGGCGGTTTGTGACCGGTCTTGGCCTCGTACTGCGCGATGAACTTTTCGGCGCGCTTGGGGCCGCAGATGAAACACTGCGACTCGGGCCGATTGTGTTCGTCGCACCAGTCGCCATCTTCCTTGAACGTCGCGACGAGCGACTTGTCACAGCGGGCGCATTCGCCCTCCGGCACTCCATGCTCAACACACCACCAACCGCCGTGACTGTGATCGACTTCGGTGGCGGCGACGGGCGAGGATTCGGCAGGCTCGGAAGCCGTTTCGCTATTGCTGCATCCGGCGACTACGGCGGCCAACACAGCGGCCAGTCCCAGTGACAGACCTTTGAGATTCGTCATCCAATTCATTTTCATTCTCCTTCGGCCTTGCCGAATTCAGGGTGATACCGTCGTCGGTTCGGACCATCGCTGGGACTCAGGTTGTGGCTCTGAGTCGAACGTCAGTCCGGCCTCCGGGGCGGTCGGTTCTTCCGGTTCAAGACGATGACCATCATCGTCTCCTCCATCTTCATCAAGGCTCTCCGTCGGCAAATTGAACACGACGTAGAGGACTCTCAATACAAGTAAGCTCATGATCATGGCACTACACACGCCACCGATCACAACGGTCGCCAAGGGCCGCTGGACTTCGGCTCCCATGCCAGTGCTGAACGCCATCGGGACAAAACCGAGACTGGCCACCAGCGTGGTCATCAGGATCGGTCGCAGCCTCGTCATTGCAGCCTCTTCGACTGCCTCGTCCAGCGAGCGACCACGACGTCGAAGCTGACGAATCGTGGACACGAGCAGCATGTCATCCAGCACCGCTACACCGGACAACGCGATGAAGCCGACTGCTGCGGAAATCGAAAACGGCATATCCCGTATCCACAACGCCAATACGCCGCCTATCCAAGCGAACGGTACGCCGGTGAAGACTCGCAACGAGTCGACCCAGTTGCGGTACGTCATGTATAGCAGCGACAGGATCATTAGCAGCGCAATCGGCACGACGATTAGCAGCCGCGTCTGGGCACGTTGCAGATTCTCAAACTGCCCACCCCATTCGATGCGGTAACGTCCAGCGGGAAGTTGCACCTTTTCATCCACAACCCGTTGTGCTTCGGCGACAAAGCTGCCGAGGTCTCGGCCGCGTACGTTGGCTTCAATCGTGATGCGTCGCTGATACCAGTCTCGTTTGATTGTGTTGAAACCTTCGACTCGTTCGATGGACGCAAGTCGCGACAGTGGAATCCGCTGCCCGGAAGGTGTTGCGACCAAAATCTGTCCGATTGCTTCCGGGTTAGCTCGCGCAGCTTCGGGCAGACGGATCACCAAGGGGAATCGAAGTTGCCCCTCGTAGACTTCGCCCACATGGTTGCTGCCAAGCGAGCGAACGAGATTCATTACCGTTTGAGCGGAGATTCCGTAGCGTGCGATCTCGTCCTGCTTGACCTGAATCTGCAACACCGGCTGGCCGGAGATTTGTTCAATCTTGACGTCTTCGGCACCGTCGATCGAATTCAAAGCACGTTCGATCTCAACGGCCTTCTCATTCATTAGGTCGAGGTCATCACCGTAGAGAATCGCGGCGACGTCGCTCCGAACGCCCGAAATCATCTCGTTCATTCGCATTTCAATGGGCTGCGACAGGGCAAGTCGCGGACCGGGCAAATCGCGAAGCTCCCGTTGCACGAGCGTCGTCAACTCTTCCTGTGTTTCCGCTCGTGTCCACTGCTCGCGAGGATGCAGAGTGATGAACAAGTCGGTCAGTTCCGTGCCCATTGGATCGGTGGCCACTTCCGCCGTTCCGATTCGGCTCCAGACCTGATTGACCTCATCGGGAAACTTTTCCAGCAACACCTGCTCCATGCGGGTGTTGTAGCGCATCGACTCTTCCAGCGGCGTTCCCGCGAGCCGGACCACATTGAGTGTGATCGCCCCTTCAGAAAGCCGTGGTATGAACTCACTGCCAAGATTGGGAGCAACCAGACTAAACACGCTAACGAGTAGCAATAATGCCGACCCGATGACGAAGGTCTTGTGATGCATTGTGAAACGCAGCACGGGTGCGTAGAGCCATTTGAGAACCCGAATCAGCAAAGGCTCCTTTTCTTTGATGTTCTTCGGCAGGAAGATACTTGCCAGAACCGGCATCAGCGTGAGCGAGAGGACCATCGAACCGGCAAGGGCCATGATCACGGTCAAGGCCATCGGTCGGAATAGCTTGCCTTCGATTCCCTCCAGCGTCAGGATCGGCAAGTAGACGATCATGATGATCAGTTCACCGAACATCGTCGGCTTGCGAACTTCGATTGCCGCATCGCGAATGATTTCAAGGCGACTCTTGCCGTCGCGATTGTGAGCCAGATGCCGCACGCAGTTTTCGATCATCACAACCGAACTATCGACAACCAGTCCGAAGTCGATTGCCCCCAGACTGAGCAGACTGGCGGCGATGCCGAACTTCAGCATTCCAGAGAACGCGAACAGCATCGACAAGGGAATCGCCAAGGCGACGATCAAGCCGGCACGTAGGTTGCCAAGGAAGATGAATAGAATGGCAATAACGAGCAGCCCGCCCTCGAATAGATTCTTCTGAACCGTGTGGATGACGTGGTCAATCAGTTCCGTTCGGTCGTAAACGGTTTGAATCGTGACACCCGCCGGAAGTGTTTCTTTGATTTGCTCCAGCTTTTCTTTGAGTGCCCATGTCACCTCATCGCTGTTCTCGCCCATCAACATGAATCCAAGACCCAGCACGGCTTCACCTCGACCGTTTGCCGTCACCGCCCCTCGGCGTATTTCATGTCCAATCTGAACTTCGGCTACATCACGAACGCGAACCGGCACACCATCCTTGGCTGTGCTGATAACTTCCTCGATTTGTTCGATGTTCACCGTCCGTCCGACACCATGCACCAACAGCATTTCGCTGCCATCGGTCACCGTTCCGCCGCCGACATTTTCGTTATTCGCCTGAATCGCTTCGCTGACCTGCTCGAACGTCAATCCGTATTTCAGAAGCAAATCGGGGTCGATGCGAACTTGGTATTGCTTCTCGTAGCCGCCCCAACTGTTGACCTCGGCCACGCCACGAACTGACCTCAACTGGGGTTTGATCACCCAATCGTGAATCGTTCGCAACTCTGTCAGCCGCTTGACTCGCTCTTCCCGCGAAACTTGCGAGAGGTCCACGCCGTCATAGACGACAACGTAATGAAAAACTTCACCAAGTCCCGTGGAGACCGGCCCCATCTGTGGTCTGCCGATCCCGTCCGGCAGTTCCACGGTGGAAAGTCGCTCATTGATAAGCTGTCGTGCGAAGTAGATGTCGATGCCGTCATCAAAAATGACGACGACCTGCGACAGACCAAACTTGGAAATCGAACGCAGTTCATGCAGACCCGGCAGCCCACTGATGGCCTGTTCGACCGGAAAGGTAATTTGCCGTTCAATTTCCTCGGAAGCCAGTGACGGAGCGACCGTATTGATTTGGATTTGGACCGGCGTCGCGCGCGCAAATGCGTCGATATTAAGCTGTTGTAGTGAGTAATTGCCTACCACGTTGTAACATTGTCGCTATGGA
>CALJUK010000306.1 GCA_937975745.1 uncultured Planctomycetaceae bacterium
GCGTAGCTGCGCGCCTCTGTAGCTGTCGCGTCATCGCATGTTGGTTTCGTGATTAGGTCTCTACCGTCATGCCATGAACCTTGCCATCCTCATGCGTCTGGTCACTCGCTATGTCGAACACATAGACGTTTTCTTCTCCGCCGCGCACGGGGTGGGGAGGGGGGCCGCAGTACGGGGCGCAAACGACCGTTGGCAGCCCTCGCTGCTGTCTCTCATAAATCAGGTTGAATGATGTGTCGAGGAACGGCTGCGCGTTGGAGTCAACGCCGAGATACATGTCCGGCGCGTTGTCGCTGTCGAGCATGACGATCACGTCGAAGCCGCCCTCTTTGGCGTCTCGGACAACCTTGTTCCGCTCCATCGTTAGTGGGATGTCGCCATACACCTGCGTTCCAACTCGCCCGATGCGTTCATCCTTTGCCATCGTTCCAGATGCCTTCGCAAGCCAGAGGGCGATCTCAGGAAGGACGGTGCGAACGCCACCATTTCCGGCGTACGCGAACATGGCAATCAGGACATCAAGCTTCTTCGCCACAGTTACTCCTCGGTCGTTTTGAACACAGATACGCCTTGCACGGTAATTGAACCGTCCCCATTCCGCTTCACGCAGTCGTGTTCACGGAAATATTCTGCCCAGTCGTTAACCGACACAAACACAGTTGAACGACCATCGGACAGTGCTGCCGCAACATGACGGTCAATGTTGGTCTCGGGCTCCTTGTAATGTGGCGGATCTGGTTCCGGGCAAACACTGAGGTAAATCGAGCAACCCACCATCACGGTAAATAGGCCTATCACTATGCAGTGCCACCACTGGAAATCAGGCATCGGAACCTCGCTTTAACCCACATAAAGGCGATGATCGCCACGCACAAGACGCATGCGATGGCCGTTGGAATCCAGCACGCCACAAGTCTCTTAACGAACTCATTCATCCGACCGCATCCCCTGGTGGCCGTGGTATTTCAACCCCGATCGGCTTCCACATATGAAGCGTGTAGGGGTGGACGTTGATGTGATCGCTCTTCGGAACATGAAACTGGATGACAGTTTCATTCTCGCCCCAGAATATATCCTTAATGAAATCCATCTCCTGCCAGCGGGGACAACGCACAGGGGTTGAGACACTCACGTGCTCCCATCGAATGGGACCAAGTTTCTGTCCGTCCCAGCCCGACGCGTCTGAGGCGACCACCGTAAGTATCTCTCGTCTTGGCCCTGGAATCAGGAAGATGCCGTTCGCCCCGTAGGACGAATCGCTTCCTGCTGGGCCAGTCCGAACCCTGTACTTCTCAATCTTTTGCGTCGGGTTCTCTCGCATCAGATTGCGGCCTCTAGAACAGGATCGACTTCTTCGACGTCCGCCGGATCGCCGTTAGGCCACTCGATGAAGGCGGCATCGCTGTCGATGATGTCAGCTGGGGTGTCGCCGATTGGCTCTTCGTCGATGATGTCGGCCGGAGTGTCGTCGAATCCGCCACCACCAGGGGCCACCCCGTCGTCATTCCCGCCATCGTCATAGTAGTAGTACGGATCGGACGTCCCGTTGGGGTTCGGTGCCCCTTCGCCGGCTGCAAGGTCCGGATTGATCGGGAACACAAAGTTGACGGCATTTCCTTGAGAGTCGTAGAAGTCCCATCCAGAATTTGAGGCCCCTTCGAGAACTTCTTCGTGGTACGCGGCGTCATCCGCGTCGAAGAACACCTCCCATGTCACCCAGTTGCCCGATCCATCGTCACAATCAGTCGGGATTTTTGGCATGCGATCCCGGAAATGATGACCGGATGCATTGATCTCATTGCCTTCGCCATCCGTGACGTAAATCTCGCCATTCCATGGTCCTAAGTCGATCCCAATCCGCAACTCAATGACCGCTCCGTCGTCATTGATGTAGTTTTGGTTGACCATCTGAACTGTGTAGCCGGCATCTGTAGCCGCATCCCGCAAGGGGATCGCCCCCTCGTAGTAGTGGTCGGCGCCAGCGTCATCCGTGTAACCAGCCGGGATGATCGTCCAGCCGTGCGGGGCAATCAGGTAGTCGACCCCGTTTGCCGTCAACGTCTCAAGTGCCGTGAGCAGCACGCGCTCCTCAAGGACTTCAGCCGCTACTACGTTTGTTGTGTTCCTGCGTCGCATTCGGATCCCTTCACTGATGGGGTAAAAGAAAGCGGCGAGGAGTGCGGACATACACCCCTCGCCTGCGTCCATTCTATTGCACATCCGTGCTGGCGGCCTCTATTCCGCCATCGCTCCTGTAGAAAAGGCTTACGCCCTCACTATCGGACCACACTCCAGCCGCGCACGAAAAAAACGCCAACTGCCTATTGACAGTCGGCGTTTACGTCGCCGGAGGGCACCGGGACAACCACTTCCATCGTGGATTATTCGTCGATCAGAAGATCGACCAGGACGTCCGCGTTCGTGTTGGCGGTGGTCTTGGCGCTCATCGCCACACCGATGCGGTTCTGAATCTGATCAGCCAGCGGCTGAGTTGCACCCGTCAAGACTTGGCCGTTGATCCGTCCTGCGGTGGTCGCACCACTGGTCGCCGCAGTCAGAGCCACCAAGTTCTCGCCGTCAGCGATGACGTTCTCAGCATCACCGGCCAGGGATGTCTTCACCAGGGCCGGACCCTTGACCATCAGCCAGAAGAGATCGCCGATCGCAACACCGCCAGACGGCAGTTTGTCGTCAACAACACCGGCCACAGCAGCGGCAGTCGCCGTTCCATAGCCGTCAACTCGCTTGCCACGATAGTCGGCTTGCCACGTCACGACACGACCGGGCGTCAGTGCGACAGCGGCCGTGTTTCGAACCAGGATACAGGTGGTCGTTCGGGATGAGGCCTTCGTCTGAGCCCCCATGCCCGTCACCGCCTCTTCGTCAGCAAACTCTTGGACAAAACCTTCCTTGTCCACCGAGTTGCCATAGGCATCGGAATCCACCGCGCCGCCGTGCCACGTTTGCCCCCGCCGAGGAAGGCTGGAAACTTTATCACTCATCGCTTTTCTCCGTTCCTGGGGGACTCCAGTTCGTGTTGAGTATCGCCCGGCACCAAAACATCAAATCTCTTGGACCAAGCAGACCTTTCATCATGTTTGCCTGATAGCAGACCAGATGAATATTTCCTTTCGTGTACCCCTTACGGGAATCGATCCGATCGATAGACACATTCGTGGGCACTTTACCTCTCCCGCGAATATAGGTCATCCCGACGCCTGATACGGGGCAACGTCCTTCTTGCTCCTGCCAAATCTCCCAAAGCAACTCGGGTGTCACATCCGAATCGCGGTGAAGGTTCAACCTCCGGTCGCTTTTCCTGTTTCCCGATGATGCATGGCTCCCAGCCAGTCGCTTCAGAGCCAACTGAACCTCTTCGTCTCGGTCCCCATGAGTCCGACCACCTTGACAGAACTTACATCGAGGATCGAGACCATCCGATGAGAGCCTGCTCCCCTTGTGGAACTCGCTCTCATGTCTCCACTTCAAGCATCGTTGACATTGTTTTCGACCAAACGAATCTCTCAGCGAGTTTTTGGCAGGACGCCCCGCCTTCCTTCCCGCTGACTTCTTCTTCCGCTTTGCCGCACGACACGCCTTGCAGATATTCATCAACCCGTCGCGCCGCGAAGCGTCCTTCGAAAAAGACGACGGAGGCAACATGCCTCCACAACACCAACAATGCTTCTTCTCAGTTGCCATCTTCTGCCCTCGTGAATGGGTTTGAGGAGACTCAAACTACCACTCACGAAGGCCCTGTTACCATAGTTTTATGGTCGTTTTCCTTAGGCGCGGTTTTTGAATTCTGCGACATGTTTCGGCTGGTACTTGGCATTGCCGTAGAAGCCAGTACCCCACAACCATGACCATGCCGTGCGGGGATCTTTGTCCGGGCCTTCCATCCAGAAGAGTTCCGGGAAGAGCGAGCACAGTTCGATCGTGGAGAGGTTCAGCGAGTACCCCGTGTCAACCGGGCAATCGAAGTCCGGATAGAGGCCAACGCCGTCTTCATTGAGGACTTGACCGAAGCCGAGGTCCTGCGACTCCTTGTGCGGCACGTTGATCCGCGTCTTGACTTCCTGTGCGTTCTTGTACCCCTGGAAGAGGTTCGAGGCCATTGGCATCAAGGTTGGCATTCCGTCCTTGCCGCCGGTCGTCGTCATCCAGGTGATCGTCTGGCTGATGACTCGCCAAGCGTTCGCTTCCCACGTCGTCGAGCCAGTGCCCCAGTTCGTCGAGGACCAGTTGACGAGCTTCGGCGAGAAGAAGTCGTAGTCCGCGGTCCCGTTGCCGTTGGGCCAGTCAGACGCAAGATCAGCGTTTGGCGATGTGCCGAGATCAGCTGACCAGGAACCTGAGATGTTGCCGGGATTTGTCGAAAGACTCGTTTCGCCGTAGGTGTCGCTGGGACGAGCAATGAGGTCCGCCGCAGTCACCGTGCCTTCGCCAAGGAAGGTTTTGAGGCCGTGAACGTTGTTCTCGCGACCAGCCGACGAGCCATCCTTGTACAACTCCGCACAGAAGTTGTCGCTGATGGATGTCATCAGGTTGTTCTGCTTGCCCTGGAACACCTTCACCAGGGCTTCCGCGCCTTGGTTCATCGCGTTCTGCTTCTTGGACATGGTGTCCGTGCCGACGTAACCACGCCAGTCGACAGTGACCTGTCGATAAGCATCGTGGTTGGAGAAGTCGATCACGCCACCATCGCCGTAAGCAGAGATCGGCGGCTGGCTGAACATGACCTGCCAAGTGCACTTGTCGCCACTGCAATTGTACATGATGCGGCCACGCTTCCGGAGCATGGCCAACAGCAGACGCTTTCGAAGGGTGAGGTTCGACGCGCCCTTGAGGTACTTGTCCCGCGTCGTGTTGACAATTCCAATCCACTCAGCCATCTGACGACTCCTTGCTCACTGACAGGACAAGCGTCTTTGGTTGGGACTACTGAGCCCCAACCGCGTTCACAAACATGTTGGAAAGTTCCGTCTCTGTCACATCAGTGCTTACAGGAACCGGGTCAGGTTCGACGGCCGATGGTGCATGACCACCAACCTCAACAGCTCGTTGAATGAACGACTGAGCAACCTGTTCGCCAACAGTCTGATCTGGTTTTGCTGGCGATGCGGCTGGTGTCGTTTGTGCTGCTGGCGCAGATGATGCACTGTCGTTGGGGGTCGCGCCAAGTCCAGCTAGTTTTCCGGCGATCTCTACGATCGAAGCTTGGTCCGTCATGCCCTTTTCTTGAAGGTATCGGACGTGCTTTTCGAACTCAGCCCCCTTGGGCGACCACATCACTTTTCCGGTCGTCTCGTCTGTCACATAAAGCTCAGACGCATGTTGCTGCTCGAACGCCTGGACGGCGTTCTGAGCGGCTGTCGCACTCGATTGAGCGGCAAGAACTTCCTGAACTCGTCGCTCAACCAACCGATTGATCGGCTCTTCGAATTTTGAGTAGAGCTTCTGGTAGGGGTTAGACCGAGTGAGGTCCCCCCAGAAATCGGCCGAGTGCGCCGCCGCCGCGTTGATATCGTTGATGGTGTTTCCAACGAGAAACTCTTGGCCTGGCGCCGCTGCATACCCCCCGGTCTCAGGGTCGCGAACAACCAGACCCCGGTCGATCATCGTTTGGTACTCAGGCTTCCATAGCGGACCACCCCACGCCTGTTCGAAATGCTTCTCGAGAGACCACTCGTCAGACGGCTCCTGGGGGGTGGGCTGTGGTGCCGGATCACTCTTGGGGTCCTGTGAGGGTTGGGAAACGATCTCCCTGATCTGGTCCGCGTACGGCAGAGTTGACTTAGCAAACTTGACGTACGGCACCACCTGTTCTGTGTGCCCAATCATTCTCTGGAGCAACTCTTCCTGAGACGTCACCCCGTTGGTGTCGATCCCGAGTCCAGCAGCTTGCGACAGGAATGTGTCAAGTCCGGCTGGCGCAGGTTGCGGCTCCACGGCTGGCTGTGGAGCCGCTGGATCAGTGGCCACCGGCTGAGGTGCCGGCGCCGGAGTATCGGATGCCGGCGCTGGGTCAGATGGAACTGGGTCAACCGCTGGTGCCGGGTCTGACGACGTTGGGACCGCATCGGTGAACGCTGTCGAGAGGTCACCTTCAGTCATTCCCGCATCCGGTGTGGGGCTCGCAGAAGCTTGGCCGTTGGGAACTGGGTCTGGCATGTCTTGCCTCAAATCGGGGTTGAGTAGGTTGTGCAGATTAAATTGGCTTCATCGTTATTGTGGCTTACCCAAACAAACGCAAGCCAAATCCGCTGGAGTGTGGTCCGATAGTGAGGCTGCCATGACTGAAAACTCCCCCATCCCATCATCCACTGTCTATGGGTATGCCCGTGTCTCACACCCGAATTCATTCAAAAAGGACTCTTCGATTCCTGCTCAGGCGAAACGAATAACCGAATACTACAACCGCCACCTGTCTCATCGTGGAGAGCTTGTCATCATGGAAGAGGAAACCGCTGTCTCTGCGTACAAGGTTCCATTCCATGCCCGTCCGGTTGGATCGCAGCTCTTCGAGCGAATGGGCCGCGGTGACGCCCTCGTTGTCGACCGCGTCGATCGGCTCTGGCGCAGCATGGTTGACTTCGGGCACTTGCTGTCTTCGCTCACTGAACGAGGCGTCGACATCTTCTTCGTTCACTTCCTTGGCGACTCATTCTCTACGACCACTGCGGCCGGGAAGTTCATGCTCAACATGCTTGTCGCATTCTCTGAGCTGGAGTCTCAGCTCAAGTCGGAACGCATCAAGGAAGCGTTTGCGGCACGGGGTTTCGCGAAGAGCCCGTCGCGTTCTCTCCCTTACGGAATCATTTACAAGGACGATGACCCCGACAGTGAAATCGTCTGGGACATGACCACGTACACTGAAATGGGCGTAGCCAGGGATACGTATATTGAACTCGGCGTCAAAGTGCCCCTGAGTAGGTGGACCCGAAAAATGAACAAAAAGTGGCGAAACTCCACTGTCGGAATCCCCTTGTTGGAGATGCGAAGAACTCTTGACAGGAAAGCCGCTGAAGCAACTGGCCGAAAACCATACACAACCACGCAAAAGCTCAAATGGGTCGGCGAGTACGTCCGATGGCGCAGTGCTTACGACTTTCTTGGGTTTACACCTGAGAGCACTCCGGCCGCGGATGTCGCTCGCGTTCCCAAAGACCTGATCAACGAAGCGTACTCTCAATACATCTTGCGGATTGAAGAAGAAATTGAATGGCCGATAAACCGTAACTCAGTACGTGCTCGACGGCGACCAAAGCGAACGGCGGCTGAGCTAATTGAAGAATTCTGGAAATAGAGTCGTGCAACGGGATGTTCCCGCTGCCTCTTCAGGTTGACAGGGTGACTCGCGGGCGCTTGTCTCTCCTAATCCTGATGAGCCGAGGGGGGTCAGTCTTCTGGCCCCCCTCTCCTTTTATGTTGAGGTTGCCATGGGCTTGAATTGCAGCATTGAGTGGACCGATCACAGTGCTAACCTTTGGTGGGGATGCACACATCACGGACCCGGGTGCCTGAACTGCTATGCTGAACTTCTCGCCAAGCGTGTCGGGGGACAGCGATGGGGCTCACTCTGGGGACCAGATCGCCCGCGACGCTACATCGCCGGCTGGCGGTCCACGCTCAACGGAGCCGTCCGTATCGCTCGTGAGAAGCGGCGGCGTCAGATGGTGTTCATCAACGACATGTCGGACCTGTTCGAGGATCCCGATAAGCACACCGGTCCGATGATCAATGATCATGGTGAGACGCTGAACATTCACAACAGGCAGATCGCCACAACAACAGGTTGGGACCCTCTTCGAATCAGCCACCTCGTGGACATGTTCTTCGAGTCGCTCAATGACTACCCGTCGCTCATCTTTCAACTTCTGACGAAGCGGCCAAACCGAACACTCGAGGTTCTTAAGTCGCAAGCGACTCGACTTGGGGTTGTGTCGTTCCCCAACGTCTGGCTTGGAACCAGCATCAATGAACTGAATGACAAAGCGAAGGCTGACATCCTGTCGTTGACTCAGTCTCGAGCCTTTGTCGATAAGCTGTTTGTCAGCTACGAACCGGCCACCGGGCCCTGCGATCTCCGCGGACTCCCAGACCTAACGCTGTCGTCTCTCGACTGGATCATCACTGGAGGCGAGTCCGGCCATGACGCCCGTCTGTTTGATCTCGACTGGATGCACCAAACCCAAACCCAGGCCAGCGCAGCGAACATCGCGGTCTTCAATAAACAGCTTGGATCGAACCCACTCCAGCGTGATGAGATCACCTTCGTGAATGGCACAAAGCACGCCGATATCAGCGGGTGGCCCCCAATTCTTCGGGTAAGGGACTTCCCGATTTCCAATGAAGAATTTACCTTCGTTTCATGAGACATCTGATCCAGTCGCTCGTCACGAAAGAGATTGAGTTTTCCGTTCCGGGGAAACCGGTCGGTAAGCCCCGCATGACACGTAGCGACACCTGGAAAGCTCGCCCCAGCGTTCTTCGATACCGTGCCTGGGCAGATGTGGCACGGCTTTGTCTTGCTGAGGCAGGCGGTCTCCCAGACGGCTTCGAGGCCATCGGGATTGAGATGACGGCCTACATCAAGATGGCGTCGTCCTGGCCGAAGAAAAAACGGACTGAGCTGGGCGGAACGATTCACCAGCAGAAGCCGGACGCCGACAACTTGCTCAAATGCGCCGATGCACTCTTCAAGGAAGACAAGGGGATCGTCTACACGGCAGCCGTTAAGTTCTGGCTCCCGGACGGCGACACCAATGAGCGTTTAGATATCCGGCTGCTGTTCCGCAATGCTCAGAACGGCGGGTAATCGCCACTCGCGCCGGTCATCCCGTGTGTGGTCTCAGGTAACTTCTTTCCAAGAGCCTGGACGCTGATGTCGACTGACCGGGTCCTCATGTTTTTTTCGACGACTGGCAAAACGGCAAACGAAACACCTACGTCGAGAGCTTCAATCACGCTCATCACAGCCCGCTCAAGGGTCCGCCGCACCACGGACTCTGCTTGATCCTTGCCTCGCATGTGGTCGAGTTCACGCTGTGAGATTCGGTCTTGTACTCCAACCCAGGATCGACGCACCTCTTGATTGACGGATGTCATCGCACCATGCATACCTGTTGCGGACATGTGATGAGGTCGTGAAGTACTTACAGCGACTGCTTCACGCTCGTGAATTGTCACAGCACCCCTACCATGCTGCGCCTTTGATGATTTGTTCGCGGCGGCCGCTGCGCGTTCCGACTCAAGCTCGAGCCGTTCCTTCTTGGCCTTCACGAGATCGACTGCGAATTTCTCTAGGAAGTCTGCCACACCTGAGAACACCACCATATCGTCGTGCTGGCGGATCAACTCCGCGCAAGCAATCAGGGTTTCTTCATCGAGGTATGGTTCGCTCATCCGGTCGTCTCCAGCTCTGTAATCGAGAGCACCTCGATCCAGGTGATCCCCTTCTCTTCGTACTCCTTGCTCAGCTCATTCAGCATCCGACACACACCCTCGCTCGTGGCAGATGTCGCATAGCGGAACTCTGTTTCGTACCGGAAGCGGTCGATACCACAGGTAACCTGAAGAAGCCGAGCAATGATGGAGAACAACACTCCAGACCAACCCGGCATTGAATCCCAGTACCTAAAGCAGACGGCATAGCAAACCGATTTTCTCTCAGGCATTGGCAGAAGGAACGTCTTCACTTGGCTGTCTCCCGCTCTCTCTTCGCGATGACCTTCGCCTCGTACCGTTCGATTGACTCGGCGATCCTCTGGCAGCGACCGAGTGCCATCGTGACTTGGTGCGGTGTTAGGTGTTTCACGCCTCCTTTGAGGTTGATCGTATTGCGCACCTTGGTTGTCAGCTCATGAATGATCGCATGGCGACGCTTGATCGACTCTTGATGCGAGACCAAACGTCCTTTTGTTGGACCCTTGTTGCAGAAGATCCGGAAGTTCGGGACGACATGGAAACGGCTGTTGGCGTTCGTCACCACATGAAACATGTTGCCCGATCGATGGTACGCTTTCCCCTTGAGGGTTCGCCTTGAAGCGTCGTCGTAGAAGACAACCTCGGCACCGTCCTTGATCTCTGCACCGTCCTTGGACTTTGTGCCGTACGATCCGTGTCGTGCAGTCTTGGGGTCATATGGCTCACCCCAGCCCAACCAGTTAGCCCGCTCAGTGGCAACCTTGTCGAACGCCGTGCGAGGCTTGTACTCCCTCGACTCGAAGTAGAGATAGCCGCGATCAATGAGCCAACCTGTTAGCTGGTTCTTCACACGGCGATACTGAAGACGCACTCGATACGGCATGAGGTGTTCACGGCCATGGTCGTATCGTCCGCCATTGGGATGCCTCACGTTGATGGACTGGAAGAAGTCCACTTGGTCACATCGGTCTCCTTGCTTCAGGTAGCACTCAAGGGCCATCGGCGGTGAACCGGGCTTCTCTTGTGGCACGCTGCAAGTAAGACCATATAAGTGCGTCGATCGCAATGACCGGAATTTGTGCCCTTGCGTGTATTCTGATCTTATAATCCAGCCGGTCTTTCGCATCTGTGTAACCAACGCCTGGAATTCATCCTTCGCCCACTCTTGATGTTCATTCCGATCGCGACCGGGGTTCTCATGCAGAACAGAGAGGTGCGCGTCACTCCACCAGAAGTTGTTGGGCTCGCTCATCCCTTTCCCCACATCTCCAAGCCGACAACCAGCTCTATCACCATAAGGATCACAACAACCATCGCTATGATGGGATTCGATCCACACTCGCACGTCGCCATGTCGAGCCAGGGAATCCCCAGGCCGTGAACGGTTGGTGTATCAATCTTTGTTGTCGGCATAAGGCCACTCTCCTCGCGACTCAATTCCCCAGCAGGCCTCTTCGTGCTCACGAAGCCCAGCGATGTTTTTCTTGTAGTGCGTCGTTGAGGCCGTGCACCTTCGGCATCGGTACAGCACGTTCTCTTCTCCCCAGGTCGACAACACATCCCAGCCGGGCACAACTTCTATGTGCGTGTCGGCCGGACGAAGCTCGTCGATGTCTTCAAAGCAGAGACGTTTCTGGTCGTAGCAATCCGCCAGCTTTCCGGATAGATAGGCCGGCGGGAGAACAAGGCCACGCTGAGAAAGCACATACTGCGTTATTGGGATCATCCCCTTTGCGATCACCTTGTGATCTGCCCAGTGTCCATGAACTTCGACGTTCCGCGTCTGCCAGCGAATCGTGTCTCCGATGTGGATCGGGTTTCCCATCGAGTCGTGGAGACCGGTCTCTCCATGAACGAGCTTCCCAAGATGGTCCCGCACTGACGCAAGGAGATTGAGTGCAGATAGATTGTCCTCGTCGATTTCTTCCTCGGCCGTAACGCGGTCAATGCCCTCGTCGACTCGCATCGAGAGCATCTCATACGAATCCTTGAGTGTGTGTCTTACTGCTGTTGGGTCTTGGTTCATTCAATTGGACTCCCGATTCTTGTTGCAGCAAACACGACGGGGGCGCAGCACACCAACATGGACATGCCGGCCGCATATTTCGTCCGCCGAGGGAAGCCGCTGGTTCGCCGCGATCTGCTCGCATCGCTGGCAGATAAGTCGATCACCAGGATCAGCTACAAACGTGATCCGCTCACCTGTCTGGCCTGCCGTCCCATTGCCACAGAGATACTGCACCCAGGAGTGGGTCTTCTCCCCCTGCCGGTCATGGAAGTCACCAGCGTGCTTCACGCGATGAACGAGCATTGCCATTGAGTTAATGACGAACGGCGCGGAATGTGACCACTCCCTCATATCAAGTGACGGATGCTTCCGTTTCAGTTTCGGGAGTTCTATGACATCAATTGGCATCCAGGTGCTCCTCGATATGGTCCACCGCCGCGCTGAGCGACTGGAAACAAATACGTTGTAGGTATCGCGTGTCACGCCGTGACGGGGGCACCTCGTAAATCCACTCTCCGCTCTTTGTGAAAACGAGACCGTCCTTCTTGATCTGGAAGAGCGTCCCATCAGGATTGCCGCGGATCGTCACAGCACGTGACTCATCGATTTCGACATGCCACTCAACTGGGGACACTTTCATCATTAGCCTTTCGATCGCGGTAACGCTTCTCGCCCAGCTTTAGAAGGTGCTTGTCAATGCTTGGCGTGCGAACCGTGCGACTGTCTCCTTTTTCCCGCAAAATCCGCCCTTCAGCTTCGAGCTTATCCAGGTGTACCTGGACACTCCTCGGCGACTGAAGCCCTACGATCCGCATGAGTTCGCGGACCGTGGGTGGGAAGCGATGTTCAATCCAGAAATCCTCAATCGCTTCTAATATCTGGTCGCGGCGGCGAACGCCGGCCTCTGCCTGATGAGTCACGTGTTATCTCCTGGTGTTTCACAAACGTCTGGTTTGGGTTGCTTCACGGTGAGTCCCTGATCGGAA
>CALJUK010000307.1 GCA_937975745.1 uncultured Planctomycetaceae bacterium
TCGAGTCGCCTCACGCACGCTGGTCGCAGCCGATTGCCGAGTATGCGCAACAGAGTTTCCCTCCCGGTCGTCCCATTCTGTCAGCCGTGCAGGAACTGACAGAGCGGATTCACACGGACTTTCGTTACGATCCCAAGGCCACGCGGGTGACGACAACAGTCGACGAAGTCTTTCAACTCCGCCGAGGTGTCTGTCAGGATTTTGCCCAACTGGAAGTCGCCTGCCTGCGGAGCGTGGGGTTGCCAGCCCGCTATGTCAGTGGCTACCTGCGGACACTCCCACCACCCGGAAAACCACGTCTCGTGGGGGCCGATGCGTCGCATGCATGGGTCGGCGTGTTTGCCGGTGAGCTGGGTTGGGTGGACTTTGATCCGACAAATCGGACGCGGACCTCGTCGAACCATATCACGCTGGCATGGGGCCGCGATTATGCCGACGTCTCGCCGATTCGCGGTGTTTTCATGGGAGGCGGTACGCATACCATGACAGTCTCTGTGGACGTTGTGCCGCTGGATGAGGTATCTTGAGGTGCGCTCCCACGACTTGTCCGCTTCCACTCATTCACCGTCTTTCACGGACACAACTCACCGCAGTCGCTGCGGGGTCGGGGGGGAACTCAACGTCATGAATCCTCAACAGCAAGCACAGTCCGCAGCCGCTTCGACCGAACGGTCGGGTGATCCAGCAATCACTTTCGCAGGTTATGACACCGAAGGCTTCTACGACGAGGTCTTTCAGGACAATGGTCGTCCCCGATCTGATGCCGAGCTGCTCGTCTGGAAGATCAATTCGCTGAAGGGGGGAGAACTGCTCCGCCGACAGCGTGCGATCGAGCAGTCACTGCTGCGGATGGGCATCACGTTTAACGTGTACGGCGACGAGCAGGGAACCGAACGGATTTGGCCGTTCGACATTATTCCACGAATTGTCCCCTCCGATGAATGGTTGACCATCGAAAGCGGCCTGAAGCAGCGCATTCAGGCGCTCAACATGTTCATCCATGACATCTACCACGACCAGGAGATCATCAAGGACAACATCCTGCCCGAGGCGGTGCTTGCCAACGCGAAGGCGTACCGGGCAGAATGTCACGGCATTGATCCTCCGCGGAAAATCTGGTGTCACGTCACGGGCACCGATCTGGTCCGCAATTCCGACGGGCAGATTTACGTGTTGGAAGACAACCTGCGGTGTCCGTCCGTTGTCTCGTACGTGCTGCAAAACCGCTTTCTGATGAAGCGGAGTTTCCCGCAGATTTTCGAAGCCAGCAACGTCATGCCGGTGGACGACTACCACAGCCGTCTGCTCGAAATGCTGCAACACCTGGCACCCGATGGAGTCAGTGACCCCACGGTCGTCGTGCTGACCCCCGGGATGTACAACTCGGCCTACTACGAGCATTCGTTCCTGGCGCAGCAGATGGGTGTGCAGCTTGTCGAGGGACGAGACCTGGCCGTCAAAGATGGCTTCCTCTACATGCGAACGACGCGGGGGTTCGAACGGGTCGACGTCATCTACCGCCGGATCGACGATGACTTCATCGACCCGCAGGTCTTCCGGAGCGACAGTATGCTGGGCGTCCCGGGGTTGATGGACGTGTATCGCCGCGGCCGGGTGGCCTTGGCCAATGCCCCGGGAACGGGTGTCGCCGACGACAAGGTCATCTACGCGTACGTTCCGGAAATCATCCGCTACTACCTTGACGAGGAAATCATTCTTCCCAATGTCGAAACCTACGTCTGCTACGACGAGGAACAGCGAAACTACGTGCTGGCCAACCTCGACAAGCTGGTCGTCAAGGCGGCCAACGAATCCGGGGGATACGGCATGCTGGTGGGACCGCATGCGACGGATGACGAGAGGAAGAAGTTTGCCGGGCTGATCCGGGACAATCCCCGGAACTACATTGCCCAGCCGACGCTTTCACTCTCGCGCGTGCCCACGATTGTGGGGGACCACTTCGAAGGCCGGCATGTCGATCTGCGGCCTTATATCCTTTACGGCGAAGAGATCTACGTCCTACCCGGCGGCCTGACGCGGGTGGCACTCCGTAAGGGGTCGCTGGTCGTCAATTCGTCGCAGGGCGGTGGAAGTAAAGATACCTGGGTCATCGCTCAGCCGTGACACTCGCCCGGATTCAGAGAAAAGATTACTGCTATGCTCAGCCGTGTCGCTGATTCGATCTACTGGATGTCCCGCTTTGTTGAACGGATCGAGAACCTCGCGCGACTGCACGAGGTCACGCGCAATCTGCAACTCGATATGCCCGACGAGGCGACCGACGTCTGGCAGCCCATCGTGAATATCACCGGCGACCACGAGTACTTCGCGAAAAAATACGGGGTAGCTACCGAAGATTCTGTGTTCGAATTTCTGACGTTCGACTCGGAGTATCCGAATTCGATTCTCTCGTGCATCTCGTCGGCCCGCGAAAATGCCCGCTCGGTCCGGGAGACCATTTCTTCGGAGATGTGGGAGCACCTCAACGACGTCTATTTCACCGTCCATCGTGCCAGTAAAGATCCGTCGGTTAAGGAGAATCCGTCGGACTTTTTCGAACAGGTCAAGATGGCCAGCCACCTCTTCAAGGGAATTACCGACGCCACGATGTCCCACGGCGAGGGTTGGCATTTCTCGCGTGTTGGCCGATTGCTCGAACGGGCCGACAAGACGTCCCGGATTCTGGACGTCAAATACTACATTCTGCTTCCCAGCGTCCAGGACGTTGGCACGCCAGCCGACAGTCTGCAATGGTCGGCATTACTGCGGTCGGTCTCTGGTTTCGAGATGTACCGCAAGCGGTTCCACGGACTGACGCCCCGCCGCGTGATTCAGTTTCTTGTGCTCGACCGCGACTTTCCCCGGGCGATTAACCATTGTGTCATCGCGGCCAACGAATCGCTGCACAAAATCTCGGGCAGCGATGCCACCTCGTTCTGCAATTCGGCGGAACAACGGATGGGGCAACTTCGCTCGGAACTGGCCTACATTCTGGTCGACGACATCGTCAACAAGGGACTGCACGAGTTTCTGGACCGGTTGCAATCCAAGCTGAATTCGATCGGCGACTCCATCTACGAGACGTTTATTACCATGCGTCCGGTTGACGACGTAGCGCTCGTTCGGTGATGATCGTAGTGTCCCGTCGGGTTCTCCATTGAATCCGCAAGTCCACGGTGTGTCTGGCCGCGGGTGAGCCGCTTCGCCAGCCCGGTCACCGCCGTGAACGCAACATGGGTCCGTCCCGCGACCGGTACGACTTTCCGTTGCCTGCCCAGATCGTAAGGGTTCCGCATGCCGTCATTCTTCTCCTGCGCACAGCGCTCTCTCCCCGTCCGTTCGATGTTCGCCGCAGTCGCCATGTTGTTGGCAGTGGCCCCCACATTCGCAACGGCCGAGAATTGGCCCGGCTGGCGTGGGCCCCGCGGTGACGGGAGTAGCCTCGAAAAGAATCTTCCCGTCGAATGGGATGCCCAGACCAACATCGCCTGGAAAGTCTCCATCTCGACTCCGTCGCATTCGTCACCCATCGTCTGGAACGACCGGGTCTATCTGGTCGACACGCTGGCCGAAACCGAGACCCGCAGATTGATTGCTCTCGACAGACGAACCGGCCAGACCGTCTGGTCGGTCGACGTGCTGGTCTCGGAGTTGGAAGGAAAGCACCGCCTGAATAGTTGGGCCAGCAGTACACCGGTGACCGACGGCGAGCGGATTTATGTCAGCTTCCTCGATGTCGACCGGATGTTCGTCGCGGCGTACGACCTGCAAGGAAAGCATCTCTGGACGGCCCGGCCCGGTGACTTCAGCAGCAAGCATGGCTACTGCAGTTCGCCCGTGCTGTTCGAAGACCTGGTCATTATTAACGGTGACCACGACGGTGATGCGTATCTCGTTGCACTCGACCGCAAATCAGGTGAAGTCCGCTGGAAGACGGACCGCGAGAACAAGACACGCAGCTACTGCACTCCGCTGATTCGCCAGATCGACGGCCAATGGCAGATGATGCTCTCCGGCAGCAAGTGTGTGGCCAGTTACGATCCGCGGACAGGCGCGCGACTGTGGATTATCGACGGCCCGACCGAACAGTTCGTTGCCTCACTGGTGATGAACGAGGGGTTGGTCTTCGTGACGGGCGGTTTTCCCGATCATCACATCCTGACAGTCGATCCCACCGGTCGGGGGAATGTCACCGACAGCCACATTGTCTGGCGACACCGAAAAAGTGGACTCGTCTCGTACGTCCCGTCTCCCATTGCCGTCGGAGACTACTTCTTCTGTATTTCCGACCAGGGAATTGGCGGCTGTTACGATGCCAAAACGGGGAAAATTCTCTGGCAGGAACGCATGGGTCGCCGGTTCAGCGCGTCACTTGTTGCGGCCGATGGCCTGATTTACTGCCTGGATGACGACGGAACAACCAAGGTGATCAAGGCTGGTCCCAAGTACGAAGTCGTGGCGGAAAACAAACTGGGCGAATTTGCGTACGCCTCGCTGGCCATCAGTCACGGTCATCTCTTCTTGCGGACCGACAACCATCTGTACTGCATCGGTCCGTCCGAAACAAAACTCAGCCAGCGCTAACCGGCGATCGAACTTTTCGCGGCGTTGTCTCAACAAGCCGGAGTCGGCCCATGCCCCATCTCAATCGGTGCCTTCCCCGTTTCTGCCAGATTCCACTGGCCAGCCTGATCCTCATCGCGGCCACAATGGCAGTCACCGTCGGATGTGGTGATGCGCCGGAATCCGGGCGTTCCGTGACAGAAGCTCCGCCGTCCTCTCCGGTGGCCGCCGACCCGTTAGATGAAAACGTCCCCCTCGATCCCGAGTTTGCACCTGTCACGACGGGTGCAGAAGCGGCAGCCGTCAGTTCGCAAGTCGAGCAGCGAGAGTTTCTTTCGCGCGTCTTCGGCTCACTCTATGACCGGGTTTCTGCCAACGGGTTGCAGCAGCTGCCGGAGCACACGCGCGATTTGTATGTCGTGCAGTACTTCCGCCGCGAATTCGAGCTGGGAGGGCTGGAATATTACTTCTACAACACCGCGTCCGATCACGCGTTCGAAACCGTGGATGCGCTCCGCGCCATGAATGCTCCCGAGACGGCCGACATCCTGCAACAGGCGTTCGATGTCTTCCCCCAAGGCCGACCCTCGCGGGAAGTCACGAAACGCCAGGACGTGCTCGACGATTTGACAACCGACCAGCAGGAGTTGCTCACCCGGCTCGATCAGCAGCTGGCAACTCTGGTGGCCCATCTGCCGTCACGGGAAACCGACTTCATCCACACCCGCGGCATCAAGTTCGAATTCCGCAACTGAGCGGCACTATTTTTCTGCCGGTGAAAGCTGCAGCAGGATCTTTCCATCGCGGCCCGGCCGAGCCGCATGTTCGACGGCCTCCGCAATCCGATCCAGCGGATAGGTCTGCTCGACGAATGTGTGCAGCACGCCCGATTGAACCAGCCGCATCACCGAACGAATCACACTCAACCGCTGCATCAACGACTGTTCCGTCAGCCAATCTCCCAGTGAGAATCCCTGAATGCAGCTGCCGGCTTGAATCATCCGCCGCGGATCGAGACTGAGTGGTGCGTTGGACAGGCTGCCGAAAGTCAGCATCCGGCCGTTCTTTCCCAGGACAGCCGCGACCGCTGCCCCGGTCGCGCCTCCGACGGGATCGATCGCGTACTTCACCGGACCGGCAACCCGGCCGAGTTCGGATTGCAGCTTGTCGACGGGATCGTGCTCCGGATCGAAGGCCAGGACAATTCCCATGCCGGCCCGCCTGAGCTGTTCTGCCTGTTCTTCGCGACGAACGACATTGATCGTGTGAAAGCCGAAGTACTTTCCCAGAGAGGCCACCATCCGCCCCAAGGCCGATCCAGCAGCCGTCTGGAGCAGCCACTCCCCCCGTGGGACGGCCAACACCAGACGCGTCATCGCGAAGGCTGTCGTCGGGTTGACGAAGAAGGTGGCGGCCTGTTCGTCGGCGACGCCACGCGGCACGGCAATCGCCTGTCGTGCGGGCACGACAGTCCACTCGCGCCAGTTGCCCGCCTTCTGATTGACGACAGCCACCCGGCGGCCGACAAGGATTCGGCCGAGCAGACCCGGACCGGCGGCTTCGAGTTGTCAGACCCCCTCAGACCCCGGGACAGTTGGCAGTTGCGGCGACACGATGTACTTCCCGCGGATGTACAACAGGTCGGAGGGGTTGATTGGGCTCAACCGCATGCGAACGAGAACTTCGCCCGATTGAGGAGTTGGCCGATCTGTCTCGACGACCGAGAGAACCTGGGCGGGGTCTCCGCAGGTCTCGAAACGCGTACTCCGCATGACTGCCTTGCCAGGCTCTGAATCTCGCATTCAATCTGCAATTCCGCGGCCGGTTGGCCGCGACCTCTTGAGTTGCAATTCGAAAACAAGCCGTCGATGAAACGCCAAATCGTCCCGGAATTCGGATTGAATCGCTGGGAACAGGTCTCCGCCACGATCCCTGGTTCCTGGGGAGTCGCCCCCGGGACGGTACCGATTATGACGACGCCAAGGCGGCTGATCGACCCTGCGGCGAAGAGATTTCCGACAGGGAACGACTCGGAACGAATGAATTTGCGGGCGGTTGGCTTTCCAGTTTTCAGTCGTTCGCCTACAATGGACGATCCGGGGTCTTGTTGGCCGTCATGCGAAACGTGCGGCCCCCCGCCTGTTCTCGTGCTGAATGCGGCTTAGCCGCATGGAAATTGAGAGTTTGAGGATCATCCCATGGCGAAGACAAATCGCAAGCTGAAGAAGGCGAATCACGGTCGTCGGCCGGCCAGTGCCAAGGCCCGCCGGGCAAAGCGGCGTCACATTCGCCTTTAATCAGCCAGATTGAGACATCGAGCCTCGCCGTGACGCTGTGCGTCTGAGCGAGCAGCCAGAAGTTAAAGACGTGTCGGCAGTTCCTGCCGTCGGCACGTCTTTTTTCGCGCGCCGTCATTCTTCCGTGGGCCGTCTTTCTTTTGGGGGGCTGCCCCCTGGTGCGTGCCGCCTTTCACTTGCTCGCAGGCCATCTTCCAGTTGCCCGCTGAAGGGCACGAATCGGGCATTGGTGTCGCGGACCTGGCGGAAGTGGCCGGGATGAGGAAGTGGCCTGTTGCGGAAGTGGACGGGACGAGCTTCTGCGGAGTTCGCGTGACCTTAGTTCCTCCTGTTCCCGCGATCCTCGCAATCCCGCGATCACATGGCGGGCACGCTCCGAACACCCACCTTCCCGCAAAGGTGCTGCGTTCAGGAAACTTGCCCCATTTTACGCGTTTTGTCGCCCGTTGTTCGGTCTTTGACAGTTGGGCAGGCCGACTTGTGCAACCGGCCAGTCTGCATAACGGTGTTGCGCGAAACCCGAGCTGCAAATCCGCAGTTCCCTGCCGGATGTGAAGAGACACTTTCAACCGGCAGGGGCAGGCATGCCGATGCTTATGTGTGTTTCGAACAGAAACATCAGTGAACAAGTTGACGTTTGTCTGGATATTCGAACCATCACCACACCGGGCATGGCCCCGGGCTGTGATCGCACTACGCCCGAAACGCTTCGATCGTCACGTCGGCGTAACAACACAGATTGCAGCGGACGCGGACTCGGGCCGGGACGCGCAGCAGCAATGAGGAGTAGCCACCAGCATGGATGTGGCGCCGCCAACAAACCAACAGACTGGTATCATCCTGGGTGCCGACGGCATGCTTCAGGCAGCCGACACGCCCGAGAACCGTACCATCCTTCGCCGACTTGAAGCCTGCTTGAATGCCTGCGACGGGCTCTCGACTGACGAGCTGGAAGGCGGAATTGTCCAGGACATGAGACGCGTGATCGCGGATGTGGTTCCCGTGCTCGAAGAAAAGCGGGACATGGAACGCGAATTAGTCGAACGGGGCATCACGCTCAAGGCGTTGGAACCGCAGGTGAAGCCGGCCCAGTCGGCCATCTCAAAGGCCTCGTAATGGCTTCTGATGTTGCACTGCGCTCGTCAGACGACTTCGGTCGTCCCGCTATTTCGGGACATAGACGTAGCCACTCAGGTGGACGGCGATTTCACCGGTGCTTTTGTGGCCGGTTGGAGCATTGACCTTCAGGAACAGGATTCCTCCTTCCTTCGGTTGAATCTCGTCACCCGAGCCGACAAGGAACGCCTTGCCGGGCTTCCCGTCCGTGACAATCAGTCCCATTAAGGCACCACAGGGAATGCCGCGCTGCATGTCGGCGGCGGTTGCTGTTGGGAAGCCGTCCGGACCGCATTCCAGTGTCGTCACGAACCGATACGTCCCGCTGGCCTGAATGCGAAACGTCTTTTCGGGGAAGACGGTCGCGACAGCTGGCCCCCACGAATCGCTGACTGAAACCGTCACGTCGATCTCGTTGGCCGAAAGGATCTCTTCATCGAGTCTTTCGAGGGCCTTCTTGATATTGGGCAGCCCCGGCTTCAACTTGTTGACCGATTCGAGCAGCTTCTTGGCCCGCTCGTATTCGCCGGCCCGTTCGTACTGCAACGCCAGTTCGGCAGTACTTCGGACGAACGACTCTTCCAGCCGTTCCGCCTGGACGTTCAGCGACTCGACGTTGATCCGGCTTTTGGTTGCTTTCTGCTTGGCCGATTGAGCTTCGGCCGGATCCACATGCCCGGTGGCGCAACTCACGGCGACGGCCGTCGCCACGATCAGCAGGTTGCGCACGTCAGATGGTGTTGGTCGCATGTCGGTCACTCCTCAGAAAGCGATTTGAAGTCTTCCCCTTGATTATGTACCGATCCTGCCGACGACGGAAACTCATTCTGTGAGAATCGGCGGGAAAACCGGCGTTCCGACCAGCAATTTTTGCCGTTTGCGGGCCAGTTCGGGGAATCGTGATCGGTTTGAGAAACTTTAAGAGAAATGCTCTTGCAGCAATTCCAACGACGGACTATCTTCCCGCTCCTTTCCAACACTTCAAACCGATCAATGCTTGATCACGCGTGCCATTGAGCCGCTGTTCCGGGTGCAAACCGGGCAGGAACGACTCACGGGCGATCGAGCGATCTGTTCGAATCGTTTCCCCCCAAATAACGATCAACACTCACAACATCCGGCGGCCTGCAGCCGACTGATTGATGCCAGGTAGGCATCACATCTGTCTGGAATTGAGGACGTCGCCGCTGAATGAAGTTCTTCACGGAGGCGGAGGAGCATGAGTATTACTGGGCAACTCCCGAGATGGTCCATTGCCTGCTGGGCAATCGGTCTGTCGTGTGCCACCATCGGCTGCAACATACCGACGGCCTATCTCATGAACGAATCGGGTACCGCTTACTATGAGCGGGGTAACTACGCGATGGCTCGCAATGAATTCCAGCGTGCTGCCGCCGATAACCCCTATAACCCCGACTACATCCACAACCTCGCGACGGCGATGAAGAAGCAGGGAGACCTTGCCGGTGCCGAGGCGACGTATCGCCGCGCCATCCAGGTCGACCCCGGACACCAGCCGTCCTACCACGCCCTGGCCAGCATGATGGTCGAACAGAATCGTCAGGCGGAAGCCACCGATCTGGTCGAAACCTGGGCCCAGGTCGAACCGTACATTGCCGAGCCACACATCGAGATGGCCTGGCTGCAGCGCGAATTCGGCAACGACGCCGCTGCCGAGCAGTCACTCCGTTCCGCTCTGCGGGCCGAACCTGGCAACGCCACCGCGTTGGCTCACCTGGGACAAGTCTACCAGGACCGGGGAGATACACGTGTGGCCGCCGCCATGTACCGCCAGTCACTGCAGCGCGAATGGTACCAGCCGCAAGTGCAGTCCCGCCTGGCCACGCTTTCGCAGCCGGAAATCGCGAACCGGATGGCGGCTCGTCCGGTCTTCGATGGCGGCATGAACTCGTATGCCTACGGTGCCCCCCCCATCTACGGCGTCCCGCAGACGGTGTATGCCGCACCAACGTACGGCGTCCCGCAGACGGTGTATGCCACACCAACGTACGCCACACCGACCTATGCGACGGCTCAGCCTACCGGGACTTGGGTTCCCACGGGCAGCCCTGTGATGGGAAATGCTGATCCGGCCCATGTCTCGTCGGCGATTCCGGTGACCGAACCGCACTGAGCCCTCGTGACAGAGTCGCTCGTGACCAATCGATTGGGAAACGAAGCGGACCAAGTCGCAAACAACTGAAGCCTCTTGCATCGGCCGCTGCTCCTGTTCTTCCGGAGCGGCGGCCGTTTTTGCTGCGCACCACCGCCGCCGGGCTCGGCCCGGACTGGCTGGTTGCGGCCGGGATGCTGCCCGGATATCGTGGGCGTTCAATTCTCCAGAGTGTTACGTCACCGTCGAATCGCCGGATTGCGAAACGAGAAGTCCAAGGCCAACGCGCTGCGGTCCACTCCCGTCAGTCCGTCATCATTTCGAGGTCCGATACGGCACGACATCTCAGCTTGGCGGTATTCCGGAACGTTTCTCCGGCCTGGTCCGCCTGAATCCGGAGCCAGCACGTATGGCGATCACTGATTCGCACGACACACTCCCGCCGTCGATGGATCCCCGTCTGGCCGACGCAATCGAAACGCCCCCAACCGATCTGGCGGGTATTCTGCGTCGGTTGGGACCGGGACTGATTATCGCCGGCAGTATCGTTGGCTCGGGCGAGTTGATCGCAACCACCAAGACCGGTGCCCAGGCCGGCATCTCGCTGCTCTGGCTGGTGATTATCGGCTGCGTCATCAAGGTCTTCGTTCAGGTGGAACTGGGACGCTATGCCATCACGCACGGCGAAACGACTCTCTCGGCCCTGGACCGCGTTCCCGGCCCGCGTCTCGTCGTCAACTGGATCGTCTGGGTCTGGCTGATCATGATGATTTTCACCGTGGCCCAACTGGGAGGCATTGTCGGCGGAGTGGGTCAGTCGCTGGCCCTCACGATGCCCATCCGGGGCGACTACATGCAGGCGATTGCACTTCCTTCGGACAAGGAAGTGGCCCACTATCTTCAGTGGGACAAGGCGTTCGCCGAGCAGGATCCGTCGATCGAAAAACTCAGCCCGCAGCAGCGCGCCCGACTCCAACGCGGAAACGAGTTGCTCCGCGAACGGCTGGATCAACTGGGCGAACCGGGGACCGCTCTTGTGGAACGGATCCGCAACGGAGAGAAAACGCCCGGCGTCTATACGCTGGACGACAAAATCTGGGCCGCCGTCGCAACAATTGTGACGGGCCTGCTCCTCTACTTCGGGCGGTACACGCTCATCCAGAACCTGGCCATGGTGCTCGTGGTGACGTTCACGTTTATTACGATCGGCAACGTCGTCTCGCTGCAATGGACCAACGAATATCGCATTCCCCTCTCGGAGATTTTCCGCGGGCTGTCGTTTGGTTTGCCCGAGCGCGTGGGCGATTTGCGGCCGTTGCGAACCGCCTTGGCAACCTTCGGTATCATCGGTGTCGGTGCCACCGAGCTGATCACCTACCCGTACTGGTGCCTCGAAAAGGGCTACGGAAAATTCACCGGCCCCCGGACAGATGACGCCGCCTGGGCAGAACGCGCCAAAGGCTGGTTAAAAGTCATGCGGTACGATGCGTTCGCCTCGATGGGTGTCTATACGGTGGCCACCATGGCGTTCTTTCTGATGGGTGTAGCCGTCCTGTTCCGGGAAGGCCGCGATCCGGAAGGCATGCGAATGGTGAGCACACTGGCAACGGCGTACGTGCCCGTGTTTGGCGAATATGCCCGCTGGCTGTTTCTCTCCGGTGCCGTCGCGGTCCTGTATTCGACATTTCTGGTGGCCTCAGCGGGCAATGCCCGCATGTATGCCGACGGCCTGAAGGTGTTCGGCCTGATGGACCGCAACAACGAACGGACACACGAGCGGGCGGTTGTCGGCTTCTCGGTCCTGGTTCCCATCGTGTCGCTCTCGGTCTTCTGCAGTGGAGCCGACCCGGTGAAGGCCATTCTGGCGGCCGGCATCAGCCAGGCGGTCATGCTCCCCATTCTGGGCATCGCCAGTCTGTACTTCCGCCGAACAGCGACCGACGCACGCCTGAAGCCGACCAAGCTGTGGGACGCCTGCCTGCTGGCTTCCTGCCTCGGGCTGTTGATCGCCGGAGGCTGGCTGGCCTACAACGCCGGCACCGACCTGCTGGCCAGCCTCGGTTCGTAGATAACACGCGGGCTGGTGTGAGACTCCTCTCGGTGGTGGCGAACGCCGCAACACGGGCGGGCTGTTCAACCCGTTGGTCACCTGAGGCCGATCCAAAAACCGCTGCGATTTGAGAATCGCACGGCGATCTGATAATTTGCCGGACGGTGGCCCAGTGGACGTCAATCTCCGTTGCACTCCGCCGGGTCGCCGGCTGTGTCATTCGAGCGTGAAGGATCTCTCTGATGAGTGGCGGAAAAACAATCTTCAAGCGGATCATCGACAAAGAGATTCCGGCAGACATCGTCTACGAAGACGAACGCTGTCTGGCGTTTCGCGATGTCAATCCGCAGGCCCCCACGCATATTCTCGTCATTCCCAAGAAAGAAGTCCGCTCGCTGGCCGAACTGGATGACAGTGACACCGATTTGATCGGAACGCTGTTGCTGGTCACCAGAAAGATTGCGGCAGAGCAAGGCCTGGATAAGGGGTACCGCGTCTTGATGAATGTGGGAGACGAGGGGGGGCAGACTGTCCCCCATCTGCACATTCACCTGCTGGGCGGTCGTCAAATGGTCTGGCCCCCGGGCTAGCTGCCGTCGGTCTCCACGATGGGATTACTCCGCTTTCACAACACGACGCAACGTCGTCGCATGCAGGAACGCCCGATGGAACACCAAGACTCTCTTTCCACCAGTTCACCCGCCAGAGCACTCTCGACGCCGAGTTGCTGTAGCCGATCGCCTCATGCCGAAAACAGCCGGTATGCCCCAAACCGCCCGTCACATCGCCGCCACTGGCAGCGGCCGGTTGCCTGCGGTGTTGTTCTGCTGGCGATGGTCGCGTTGCTGCGGGCCAATGCGAACCAGGCCGTTCCCTCGGGCACGCAGATGGTTCATTCTGCCAACGGTTTTCTGGAAACATTGACCGACAAACAGAAAACGCAGGCGATGTTTGTCTTTGACGATCCGGAGCGACTGAACTGGCATTTTATCCCCCGGCCGCGAAAAGGTCTGCCGTTGCGCGATCTCGAAGGAGAAGCGCTCAAAGCCGCCCAACACTTGATTCGCAGCGGTCTCTCCGAAGCGGGCTACGACCAGGCGTTAAACGTGATGAGCCTGGAAGAAGTCCTGTTCCTGCTGGAGAAGACCGGGACTCGGGAAGAACGCCGCGAACGTCGTAACCCGCAGAAGTACTACCTCAGCATTTTCGGTGTACCGACCGAAACGGGAACCTGGGGTTGGCGTGTCGAGGGACATCACCTGTCGTTGAACTTCGTCGTGCAGAATGGCGCAGTGATTTCGAGCACGCCGGAGTTCTTCGGAGCCAATCCCGGAACAATCGATGCCGGCCTGAACCGCACACTCCGCGTCCTGGGTCCCGAAGAAGACCTGGCCCGCAGCATCCTGAAGCTGTGCACCGCCGAGCAGGAAAGACTGGCCTACATTTCAGACACGGCACCGGACGATCTGCGCGGTGCCGGTGAAGCCCAACCGGTCCTGACACCGGTCGTTGGCCTGCCGGTTTCTCAAATGAGTGACGACCAGAAAAAGCTCATGCAGCAGTTGCTGACCGAGTACCTTCAGAACGTGCCCGAGGACGTGGGTGAAAAACGCCGGGCCGAAATCAACGACGCGGGAATCGACAAAATCGTCTTTGCGTGGTGGGGTGGGAAAGAACTGAACGAGCGGCATTACTATCGCGTGCAGGGGCCGACGTTCATCATCGAATACAACAACACGCAAAACAACGCCAACCATGTCCACTCAATGTGGCGACGGACGGCCGGAGACTTCGGCATCTCCCTCAATCCGTAACGTTGGCTGTTCTCCAAGGAATTGACCGCATGGCATCGATCACAACGGGGCGAATTCAGGCCGAGTTCGCCTCGACATTTCCGCAGTCGGCGGAACAATTTCAGCGCGCGTCGCAAATCTTTCCGAGTGGAGGCACCCCCGACGGACGGTACCTCGAGCCGTTCCCCGTTTATGTCGAACGGGCCAGCGGTTCGCGGAAGTGGTCCTCTGAAGGTCGCGAACTGATCGACTACTGGGTCGGGCATGGCTCGCTCATTCATGGTCACTCGTTCGGGCCCGTGGTCGAGGCCGTTCAAAAACAAGTCGAACGGGGAACACACTTCGGTGCCTGCCATGCGCTGGAGATCGAATGGGCCGAACTCGTGCAGCGGCTGGTCCCCTCGGCCGAGAAGCTCCGCTTCACCAGTAGTGGAACGGAAGCCACGCTGATGGCCCTCCGTCTGGCTCGACTGGTGACCGGTCGAGACAAAGTCCTGAAGTTTGCCGGCCACTTCCACGGTTGGCATGACTGGCTGATCTCGGCGGCGGCACCTCCGCACGATTCGGGCGAATATCCGCATCCGGGCATCACGCAGTCTGTTGTGGGCGAACTGGTCATCGCTCCTCCCAACGATCTCGAAACCGTCGCCGGACTGCTCGAAGAACATCGGCCCGCATGCGTGATTGTCGAGGCGACCGGCGGACGCTGGGGTGTGGCCCCCCTGGCCGACGGATTTCTGGCTGGCCTGCAAGGCCTGGCCCGTCAGCATGACTGCATTTTTATTCTGGATGAAGTCATCAGCGGCTTCCGCGTCGCAGCCGGTGGTGTGCAGCAGCTCGCGGGAATCACACCCGATCTGACCAGCTTCGCAAAAATCCTTGCGGGTGGATTGCCGGGCGGATGCCTGGCCGGTCGTCGCGATCTGCTGGAAGCCATCGCGGTTGACAACGCACTCGGCCCGCAGATCCGCCATCCGTGCACATACAACGCCAGCCCCCTTTCCTCAGGCGCCGGCATTGCGGCCTTGTCAGCTGTCGCCGATGGGGAAGCCTGCCGAAAGGCGACTGCATTGGCAGTGCAGCTTCGTCGGGGCTTGAACGCCATCTTCAACGAATTGGACATCCGCTGGATCGCCTACGGCGAGCATTCGATGATCCACCTTTGTCCTGGCTATGACGGGCCCGCTCCCAACGACCGGGGCGAGTTGCCGTCCGATGTTCCGTGGCAGGCGGTGGACCGCAGTTTCGAGCGCCCGCTGCAGTACGCCATGCGGTGCGCTTTGCTGCTGAACGGAATCGACTGGTTCGGTTGGGGCGGAATGACATCGGCGGCCCATTCATCGGAAGACATTTCCGAAACGCTGGACGGTTTTCGGAAGGCCATGCTCGCGTTGCGCGACGACGGCTGGCTGAACGAATAGTGAAACCGAAAAGACGCGGTGATCTCGAACGGAATGTGGTGATCTCGAACGACGGTTTGTCCGTTTCGAACAACGCAGACGCTGCGGTGGTTTGACGACACACCCACCGGTCACGGCGTCCCGAAATCGATTCCGCCAGAAAGTTCGCAATGGCGATGCTTCGTTGCCCCAATTGCTCCGACGAGTTTCAGCCCGAAGACGGCTCGGAAGGGTTTGTCTTCTGCCCCGCGTGTGGCACGAATGTCACCAAAGCTCTCGATGCCACGGAAGGCTACGCCGAAGACGGGGAAACGTCTGTCCAAAGGGAGTCCTCGTTCGGCCACTCTTCTGGTGACACTTTCGTCGGCGATCAAACCGGATCCCCCGTTCCAGCCGGCAGCAAGCTGGAAATCATCGAAGAGACGGCCGATTCGCTGGTCGTCCTGATTCCCGCCGGTGGCAAGCGGGCCAACTCGATCGGTTGGTTTGCCATCATTTGGAACGCCATCACACTGGCAGTGGGTGGTGTGTTCGTCTTCGCCGGATTTCAGGACGGCGACTTCGACCTGGTCGCAATGCTGTTTGTGCTGGGTGTCCTCAGTCTGTTTCAGCTGATCGGACTGGTGATGATCTACGCGTGGGTGCGAATGACATTCACACGCACCATTCTGGCCATTCGTCCTGACCGCATTGATGTGCAGTATACGTTGTTCAATCGCAGTTGGATTGACGGTTGCGATTTGAATGAGACCTCGAAAGCCGACCTGATTGAGGTCTACCGGGAGAACGACCGGCCCGTCAATTGCGTTGGCGTCAACGGGATCCTCGACGGAACCGAGAAGACAGTCAAATTCGCGACAGCGTTGAATGCGTCCGAGAAAGCCTGGCTGAAGTCCCGTATCAATGGCTTTCTGGGCCAACCTGAAAATACGCTGGGCGACCAGCTTGACCAATTTGGTTTTTCGTTGTCGGAAGCCAACACGAGTTCCATCGAGCCGATCGCTCCGTCCGATCTTCCCCCTGACAGCGGGATTATCATCGAGTCGGCGAGACCGGGGGAACTCAGCTTGTCGCTGCCGATTGTCGAGTACCCGTTCGTTCGCTGGGGAATCAGCCTGGTCATTGTCGGCTGGGAATTGATCTGGACCGCGGGTGTCTTGGGAGCGTTATTGCTGGGGGCGCAAGAGGGCGGTGCGCCAATCGCGTTGATCGTCGGCGGCTTCATGTTACTGGGATCCCTGATTCCGCTGCTCGTCGTCCTGTTTGTCCTGTTCGGAAAGTTGTTCATCCACATTGACCGATCGGAAATCAGTGTCCGCTGCCGATGGATCAGAACGGTCTGGTCGAAATCGATGCCCACCGAAGAAGTCACCGGTGTCGGGCTGGCTTCCAGTACGAGCCGGGCGAAGGGTCGACAGGCCAACGCGGGCACATCGTTTCCCGTCTGCGTCGTCACGTCGCACGAAACAGCCTTCCCACTCACGTTGCTGCAACGAAAGAAGACAGCGAAAGAAGTGGCCGGTCTGGTGACGTATCAACTCCATCAGTTTGGCATCTCGGTCAACGATGAGTGATCTTCCCCCACCGGAAAGGCCCATCGCGCGGGCAGGCCGCCATCTCGACCGGGATGTTCGCTCGGCCGTCTTCTTCCTTGCGCTGCCCGTTCTTTGCGAACAGTTCCTCGTGTTTTGTGTCGGCTTTTACGACACCTTCCTGTCAGGCCAGATCGATGCCCGGGCGACAACCGCGATTGGGCTGGCCGCCTATGTCGGCTGGCTGGCGTCGATGATGTTCGGCCTGGTCAACATCGGGACGACGGCACTCGTCGCACGCAACTGGGGCGCGGGTCAGTTTCGGGAAGCCAATCTTGTTCTGAATCGGTCAATCACTTTGGCTGCCGGTTTCGGGCTGGCGGTGGCCATCGCTGTCTGGCTGCTGGCACCGGCGCTGGCGACCATCCTGGGGATGGATGGGTCAACCGCGGCCGTCGTTGTCCGCTATCTGCGGATTGACGCCTTCGGCCATCCCTTTACAGCGTGTCTGCTCGCGGGGGCGGGTGCCCTGCGGGGCGCGGGGGATATGCGCACGCCCATGTGGGTTCTGGGCGGAATCTCGGTCACCAATGTCATCGCCTCGACGCTGTTTGTCTTTGGAATCGGGCCGATTGCACCGCTGGGAATCGACGGCATTGTCCTGGGAACGATCACCGCCAAGGGGCTCGGCGGTCTGGCGATGATGTGTGTCCTGGCTCGGGGAATTGACCGGCTGAAGCTCGACCGGAACGAGATGTCTCCCTTCGGGCCGATTGTCAAACGAATCCTGCGGATCGGTGTTCCCGGTGTCATCGATGGCGGTGTGATGTGGGCCGGACAGTTGATGTTTCTGATGGTCATCAGCCGGCTGTCCCACGGCGAATTTGGCTCGGCAATTTTCGCGGCACACATCGTCGGAATTCAGATCGAAGCCATCACCTATCTTCCTGCCGTCGCCTGGGGTCGGGCCGCTGCCACACTGGTCGGACAATCGCTGGGGGCAGGCCGTCCCGATCGTGCTCGCCAGTACGGACACGAAGCGGTGGTGCAGTGCAGCATGCTGGCCGTGCTGATTACGGCCACGTTCTATTTCGGTGCCGATTCCATCTACCACCTGATGCACGAAGACCCGGCCGTCCGTGTCGTCGGAATCCCCGCGTTCCGCCTGCTGGCGTTGTTCCAATGGCCGCTGGTCGTGGCCATCATCTACGTCTTCGCGCTGCGGGGGGCTGGCGACACACGCACACCCATGATCATCACCATGATCGGTGTGCTGGGAGTCCGCGTTCCGGTCGCCTATCTGTGCGGAGTGGTCTGGAACGGCGGATTGCTTGGAGCCTGGATCGGAATGTGTGTCGACATCTCGGTCCGGTCGATTCTCGTCTCGCTGTGGTATCACTTCGGCAAGTGGGAACGGACCAATGTCTGAAGTCCGCATCAGCCGTCCAGACCGAGTTCCTTCTTGAGACTCGCCAACTCGTCTTCGACTTCCTGACTGCGGCTGTCCGGACGGGGTGCTTCGGTGTCGGCGGAGTGGGACGAGCCACTGGCTGTCCCGGCGGACTGGCCTAATTCGCCCGCCCGCCGCTGTGCGTCCGAGTAGCGGGCCTCCAGCGCTCGCAATGTCGTCGTCAGATGGGTCCAGGTCGCGGTGGCCGCCTCTTTTTGCTGTTTCAGACCGGCGACCAGGTCTTCGACTTCGCGACGACGAAAGATCGCCTGTCGGGCCTCTTCTTCGTGGCCGGCGGCCAGTTCGGCGCGAGCCCGCGACGTCCAGTATGTGATTTGCGTGGCGTGCTCGGCCAGTTCTCCCTCGATCCGCTGGACCGACCTCTCTGCCGAACCAACCGCCCGTTCGGCTCCCGCGAGTCCCTCGCGCATTTCCGTGAGAATCTGCTCCAGGGCTTCCAGCGGATCGTCCGCCTCACGCAGCAGTTCTGTGAGATTACAGGTCACAATGTCCGTCAACCGGCTGAAATACGCCATCAACTTGTTCCCAAACTGCTGTACCGCCTACGACTGGCTTTCGGCCGGAACAGCCCCAAGCCAGCAGCCAACGACCCGTGGAATTGTGGATTCCCGACTGGTTTCAACGCCTGACAAGGCAATACTCCCTTGTGCACACCGGCCCCGCGGACCCGATTCTCCACGGTTTCCGCCACCGGTCAAACCAAACCGTTTGATGTGTAAACGGTATCCTCCTCCTGTTGGATCACATCCTTTGATAATGTTTTCAGCCACTTTCGTCACCCCTTTTGGCGGGGTCCGCAATGCCGCGCCCCGCCAGCAGACCACGCAGTTTTTCCCGCGCCAGTCTCAGCCGGCTTTTACAGGTTGGGACAGACGTTTCGGTCGCCTCAGCCACTTCCGGCAGCGACAGTCCACTGTAGTGGTGCATCACGAATGTCGTTCGCTGTTCTTCCGGAATCTGCTGCAGAAGTTCGTCGACAATGTCGGTCAATTCCCGCTGCTGAGCTTGTTCGTTCGGCGAGACAATCTCTCCGACCAGCCGCGCTAATGAGTTCGATTCGTCTTCCGCCTGCCCCGTGTAGGCCCGAATCAAGGCGTCGCTCGACTGGCGGCGGACAGTATCGATCAGCAGATTCCGGGCAATGCGGAACATCCAGCTGCGAAACCGGCCCAGAGGAAGATAATCCCAACTCCGGTGATACACCCGCAGAAGTGTCTCTTGGGTGAGATCTTCAGCCAGCTGGTGATCCTTCTTATTGCGGATAAAGAACCCCAGCAAGGATCCCTCGTGACGTTCCAGCAGTCGCTCGAAAGCCGCCTGGTTTCCGGACTGGATCTCGATCATCAGCTGATCGTCATCCAATTCAGCGGGTGTCATCACGATACGTACTCGCTGGGTCTAATGAGGCCGTGGGAGAAATTCGCCACCGAAACGCCGCGACAGTCGAAAGGTCTGTACTCCGCCAGCATGCCCGACATACGGGCCGGTGAGCAACCGTCACCGGCTAAATTCTCGATCCTACCGGAAAAGCTGTCCCCGCGACGGCCAGTCTGCCGGCGAGATGTTGACCACCGCCGCGGCCGCTACCTATAAGTGATGACAGACCGGCTGGATGGACTGTTCGCCAGGTCCGGGCAGGTTGACGGCAACGTTCCATGCCCAATACCCACGTTCAACGTCCACCTTTCGACGTCACCGACCGGCCAAGGTGGTGAGTACGAACACCCAGGGCGGACGAGAACGCGTTGCACGCAACAATCGCGAGACACGGGCCATCTGTGGAGGGTGTCCTTTGTAAGCGACAGAAATTCATTGGATCGAGATGGCTAAGATTGAACTCGCCTATGGACTCAGCGGACGTATCGAATTGGACGTCCCGCGCGAAAAACTGGTGGGAGTGCATGTCCCGCCCGCCAACTGTGTGGATCTGCGCCAGCAAGTCCGCCTGGCTTTGGAAACACCGCTCGAGTTGCCTGCGCTCAAGCAGGCCATTGTCGAGGGGGACCGCGTCGTTCTGGCGTTAGATGTCCACACTCCGGCGGCCGAAATTCTGGTCGATGAACTCTGGACAGTCTGTCAGCGCTGTGGAGTGCGGGCCGAAGATCTGACGATTCTACAACCCGCCAGTGACAATCTTAGCCCACCCGACCCCCGGTTGGCTTTGCCCGCGGATGTGCAATCGCAAGTCGCTTGGAAAATTCATACTCCCCACGATGAGGCCAGTCACCGCTATCTGGCGTCCACTGCGGCTGGCGAACGAATCTATCTTGCCAGCGACTTGGCCGATGCGGATTTTGTCATTTCGGTTGGCAGCATCGCGTTCGATTCGGTCCTCGGATACCGGGGGTCCAACAGTGTCGTCTATCCCGGACTCTCCAATGCCGAAGCCAGCGCGCGGGCTCGCGGCGAAGGACATGACGAACTGGAACCTGACGACGAACGACCACTGCGTCAGAAAATCGACGAAGTCGGCTGGCTGCTGGGAACTCAATACACCGTACAAGTCATTGCCGGACAGGGCGCCGGTGTGGCTGAGGTCTATTGTGGCAGCGCCGACGCCGTGTTACGGGCCGGACGCGACTTTCTGGCGGCGCACTGGACAATCTCCCTGCCGCAGGACGAAGAGTCCGTCCCGCGACCCGACCTGGTTGTTGTGGCGGTCGAAAGCGATGCCGGCGGTCACGGCTGGGACCAGTTGGCGAGGGCCTTGGCGGTCGCCCAACGTCTGGTCGAACGTGGGGGACGGATCGCCGTCGTGACCGAGCTGGATCTCCCGCTGGGCGAGGGACTGCAACTGATCCGCGAAACTTCCGAACCGTCGGATGCACTTCGCCCAATCCGTAAACTCGCCCCGGCCGATATGAACGCCGCATTACAGGTGGCCCGCGCTGTCGATTCCGGCCGAGTCTACCTGATGAGCCATCTCGACAACGATTTGGTCGAGGATCTCCACCTGATTCCGCTGGAAAACGCCGACGAACTGGCTCGACTGATCGGCACGGCCGAGCGTCTACTGGTCATCGGCGGGGCCCAACACGTCCACGGCCGCGTCGAGCATTATAGCGGTCTTTCCTGATCGCCAGCCGCCTCAACCCTGGGTGAATCGGTTTCCTTCTTGCATCCCACGATTCGCGGCGGCTAAACTAACGGATGATTTGTATCCCCGCCTGCGGGCCGGCCGTGGGGTTGGTTCGTGCGCGCAGAGAACTGCGCTCCATCAACGACCGGACGGCGTCCCAGCGTAACGGGGGCAATCCGGATCTGACCTGCGTGTTGAGCTTCACCGAACGCATTGCGTCTCGCTCGGTGAACGTGACACACTGAATTCGTCGTGCATGACTGCCGCAGTCTACGCACCTCAACTTTCCTGAAGGAGAATACGCAATGGCAACTCCCAGCCGGCAATTGGGCCGCAAGACTCGGCGTGAATTCCTCGAAGACTCGATGTTCGCAGCGACAGCCGCACTCGGAACCTACGGTGTGGCAGCACAGACCTTCGCTGCCG
>CALJUK010000308.1 GCA_937975745.1 uncultured Planctomycetaceae bacterium
ACCGCACCAACATGCAGTCCCGACGCTTCAGCTGTTGTCGAGGCGGTCTCTTCCAGCAGTGTTGCAGAGGCGTTTTCTTCCAGAATGACGAGTGTATGGCTGAGATCGGCGGCCCCGTCGGTTGCCAATGCGATCAGGCTGTGGAGCGGCGCTGCGACGTTGACACCACGGGGAACATACAGCACTGCACCGCCACCGAAAAAGGCCGCAAGCCAGGCCGAGAAACGGTCTGTTTGCGGTCGGACGGCATCGGTCAGCAGATATTTTTCGAGGATCGAACCGTGCGTCTGGAGCGCCTCGGACAGACTGCCGAAGATGACACCCTGCTTGCGAAGCGACTCGTCCAGTGTGCCCTCGACGACCTGCCCGTCGACGTGGCTCACTCGCCCCGCAAACGCGGCCCGCTCTTGCATCAAGGTCTGGAGTTCTACGGGCTGACTGCCGGTCGGCTGGATCCGATAGCCACCAGGGCGGAACGCACGTGTATCAACCCGCTTCCACTCTTCCGGGTCGAGCGGGACGGCAAACTTCTGCTGAAACGATGCGAATGCCTCACGCCGCCGGGCGGTCAACCAGTCGGGCTCGCTCCGGCTGGCAAGAAACGCTTCGAAGGCATCTTCCGCAAAGGTTGGCGGCAACGCTGGGGATGTCACTGCTGTTGTCGTTGTCGTCATCAATCTGAACTTCGTTGGTTGGATCGCAGGCTGTTTCGCCATTTGCAAACGATCAGGCGCTCTGTTACTTCACATGTCGGGACGGTTGCCCACTCGCCCGCCCGCGGAGCCGACGAGTGCCTCGTCCGGCTCTTCGCTTCGAGTCGACGCAAATTGGCGTGCGGCTCGACCGCCGCTCGATTCTTATCCTGCACCACATCCGTTCCTGGTGGTGCCAAGTCAAGCTAGAGCCGAGCGTTAGCCGACGGAACCTTCCATCTGCAACTCGATCAGGCGATTCATTTCGACCGCGTACTCCATCGGCAGCTCTTTGACGAGCGGCTCGATGAACCCGGTCACAATCATCGAAGAGGCTTCTGCCTCGGACAGGCCGCGGCTCATCAGATACAACAGTTGTTCTTCTGCGATCTTCGAGACGCTGGCTTCGTGTTCGACGGCCACGTTGTCGTCGTCGACTTCGATGTACGGATACGTGTCGCTACGGCTGTGGCTGTCCAGGATCAAGGCATCGCAAACCACATTCGATTTGCAGTTGTGGGCGTTCTTGTTGATCTTCACCAGACCGCGATAACTCGAACGTCCGCCTCCCTTGGAAATACTTTTGGAGATGATGCGGCTGGAGGTGTTCGGGGCGCAGTGCACCATTTTTGCACCGGCGTCCTGGTGTTGGTCATGATTGGCGAACGCGATCGAAAGCGTTTCGCCGCGGGCACCCGGTTCCATCAGGTAGATGGCCGGATACTTCATCGTCAGCCGCGAGCCCAGATTGCCGTCCACCCACTCCATCAACGAGTCGCCGTACGCCATCGCTCGTTTGGTGACCAGGTTGTAAACGTTATTCGACCAGTTCTGGATGGTCGTGTATCGGCAGCGGGCACCCCGCTTGACAATAATTTCAACGACGGCCGAGTGGAGGCTTTCGCTGCTGTAGGTCGGGGCGGTGCAGCCTTCGACGTAGTGAATCGACGCATTCTCGTCGACGATGATCAGAGTCCGTTGGCCCATGTTTTCCGAATTGATTCGGAAGTAGGCCTGTAGCGGGAAGTCGACGTGCACACCGGGCGGAACGTAAATGAACGAGCCACCGGACCAGACGGCCGAGTTGAGTGCGGCGAACTTGTTGTCCGACGGAGGAATGACCGTGCCGAAGTGCTCGCGGAACAACTCGGGATGGTCCCGCAAAGCGGAGTCGGTGTCGGTGAAGATCACACCTTTCTGCTCCAGGTCTTCCCGCAAGCTGCCGTAGACGACTTCCGACTCGTACTGGGCCTTCACGCCAGCCAGGTACTTCTTTTCGGCTTCGGGGATCCCGAGTTTGTCGTAGGTCTTGCGGATGTCATCCGGGACGTCATTCCAGTCTCGTTCCTGCTTCTCAGAAGCACGGACGTAATAGTAGATGTCCTGGAAATCGAGATGGCTGAGATCGCCACCCCAATTGGGCATGGGCTTTTGTTCGAAGAGATTGAGTGATTCAAGACGGAAATCCCGCATCCAGTCCGGTTCGGACTTCATTGCGGAAATCTGCCGCACGATGTCGGCGTCGAGCCCCTTGCGGCTTTTGAAGACGTAGGCGTCTTCCGGATCGTGGAAGCCGTACTGGTATTCACCCGCGCCGACGTCTTGTGTCTTGCTGGTATTGATTTCGGTTGCCACTGCGGACCTCGCTTTGGCAGTCAGGACTGCCGATGAACTCACCGCCGAAGTTTTCGACGATCGAGGGGTATTCAGAATTGTTTCTCGCCAGACAGGTGGTCGAGGCAAATCGGGCCGCGACTGGCTGTCTTGACGCGACTGACCGTCTTAAGTTGTCGCTTCCTGTGCCGCCGGTTGTTCGGCGGCTGCTTCGGGATGGCGTTCCCGAACGGTTGCATAGCCATGGGCATGCAGTTCGTGAGCCAGCTGGGCATCGCCTGTTTCGACGATTCGCCCACCCAGCATGACGTGTGTGTAGTGCGGGCGGTTGAACTCCAGGAGACGTTCGTGGTGTGTGATAATCAGCACGCCCATGTCGGGGCCAGCCAGGCGATTGACGCCCTCGCTGACCACCTTGACCGCGTCACTGTCGAGGACGCTGTCTTAATCGTCAAGGTTAGTAAATCGAGGATTGAGCATTGCCATCTGCAGAATTTACATACGCTTATTATCGCCGCCGGAGAAGCCTTCGTTCAAATACCGGCGGGCGAATTCCAAGTCCATGTCGAGAGCCTGCATCTCTTCGCGAAGTTCTTTGCGAAACTCCCTCATCGAAATCAGGCCCTCGCCCTCTTTGCGGTCCGGATTGCGGACATTGGAAACGGCATGCCGCAGAAAGTCGGCGACCTTAACACCCGGAATGGTGACCGGGCACTGGAACG
>CALJUK010000309.1 GCA_937975745.1 uncultured Planctomycetaceae bacterium
CGAAGTGTTCCAACAGCGAAATTCCGTTGGCAGCCCCCGGACCTCCCAGTGGGAAGAAGTGACCAATATGCGGCTGGGATGTGTTCAGTGGATATGACGTACGGGTCGGAATATCAACCGAGCCGACAATTCGCCCAGCATGTTTGTCGACAATGGAGAGTTCTCCGGGGCGTTTTTTCCCGTGGTCGATCAGGTGGAATGTACTCCATGACGGTGTCGGAAAGCGTCGTCGGTAGTCTTCGTAGATCTCCCGTAACCGATTGTCTCTGTCCGCCCATTGGTCGTACTTGAATGTGACCCGCCGAATCGGACGAGCGGGAGGTTGAATCCGTTCGAACGCAGCCCAGGTGAGGCTGTCACGCGAAAAATTCGCGACGATTTCGGCACCGGTTTGTCCGTCAGCGACAGAAATATCCGCGAAACGGCTCTCCAAATCCTGGAGAACAGAGGCCGCTTCGTAGTGCAAGCCTGCCTGGTCCCACAAACGCAGGAGATTGAAGTCGACTTGGGCGGCAATGGATTCGTCGGAGGAATGCCGATCCTGTAGCAGCAGGAGCTCGCTCCGCTGCGGATGTTTGTGTGCCAGTTCGTGCACTGCCAATCGCAGCCGGACAGCAGACGCTTCGGGCCATTCGTCGAAGTCCGCCAGAAATTGTGTCCAGGCCTCGGGAGCATCGGACTGCAATGCGGCCTGCTGGTGGTGGGCAACTTCCGACCGAATGGCGGCCTGCATGTCTTGGGGGAACTCGCTTTGGACTCGGCCAATCAGGCGACGAATCCAGCTTGTGACATCGACAACATGACTTTCATTGCCGCTGGGATGAATCTCCGATGCTGACCGACGCAGTTCATTCGCGGTTGTCAGCAGCTCAGAAAAATCTCGGCTGGCAAAGGCGGCTTCAGCCCGATGCATCAGGTAGCGAGCCTGTTCTGCCGGGGTGTCGGCAAGTTCTCCCACTTCAGCCAACACTGCCTGGAGGTCTACTTCGTCGTCGTCGTTCAGTGACGCATAAAGCAACTCGCGCAGGAGACGCCGCGCGGACGGAGTGACTGCGGGATTGGCGTCCGACCGAACCAACTGGTCCAGCCGATTGCGAGCCGACGATGTCTCTCCGACGATGAGTTCCAACTCGGCCGCCTGAAGTTCGAGTTCGGCGGAAAACGGTTGGGCAGCCAGGGCCCGTTGGACTTCCTCCAGCCGATCGGCCGCCTGACGAAAGGCAGAGATTGAACGGGCAGAAAAAGAAATCATCATCCCGTCATGCGCCAAAAGGTTTCCAGTCGGCTCACCGGAGGTGGACCGTTGTGACGTCACCGCGGATGAGAGACTGATCCCTCGGACGAACGGCGAGTTGTTGACTTCGCCGGTTGTCATGTTGATTGGGAGGACCCCGCCGTCGGCAAGCGGAAGCATGTACCGGTCGCCGACCTGTAAACCACGTCCGGAGGGAAGGCCGACTCGCGTTCGCCAGACGGTCTGGCCGGTATTGATGTCTAATCCGACGGCCGTCCGCGGTCCGATGACCAGTACCAGACCATCGCCGACAGCTGCAATATACTCGCAGTCTGCAATGCTTCGTTCCCACAGACGCGTGCCGTCACTGAGAGACCGCGCATGGAGAGTATCCGACGATTCGGGATGGTAAAAGACACGCCCATCTTGGATGAAGGCCGGCTGGGTGAAGCTCGAAAAGCTACTGTCGGCTCGAGTCTCGTCGCTGGGTATGAAATCGGCCCACAACAGGCTGCCATCGCTGAGATCCACGCCGGCAAGGATGCCGATGCCCGTCGGGCAGACAAGAACTCCATCGGCATAGGATGGAGTGCACGCAGAAACATAGCGGCGGGCATCGTCATTGACAGCATTTTCGACCAGACCAAGGCCTTGCGTCCAAATGAGATGCCCGGTGTCGGCTTCGATGGCTGAAAGGCTGATCTGCAGGTCATGTTCAGAGATTGCATAGACCACGTTTCCGAGCGGAAGCGGCGGCCCGAAGAAGTAGTGCCCTGCCAAGGATGCTGCCGTCGTGTTGCCCTTCGGCCCTCCTGCCCGCCAGGTCGGCTGGACAGACTCGTTCCCGTTGCTGGTCCGGATGGGGAGGGCCACCAGGTAATTGCAGGCCGCGTCGGTTTCCGGAGAATCCTGGCGAAAACGATCGCCGCGGCGACGTCGTCCGGGTGCCGGCGGGAGTCCGTCGACGGCAAAAATCATTCGCAGGCTCGCGGTCACCGTTCCCTGTACGGTATTGCAGGCGAATGCTTCTTCAAAACCCACGTCAGCGGGCAGGGTCGTCCGGCGTTGTCGAACGTCACCTCCTGACGGAATGCGATCGAGCGCGACGTCGATGGTTTGCTGACAATTGTACTGCCAGTTTTGTCGACCGGTGCGAACCTCAACCGAACGAATGGCAAAAGGATCGCGATAGATCAAACTTCCATCGATGGCAATCGGAGAACCGACGACCGCTGGAGGGCTGCCGTCGATGTCGCGTCGGGATTGCCAGTTCTTCAATAATTCCGCCAAGTCGAGCCGTTCGGTTGGCCAGAGTGGGTTGGACCAGGCCGGCAACTGGTCGGGCGGACTAGCGTCCATGGCCAGCGGTCCGTGAGAGCTTCCCCACGCGGTCGTCCAATTGCCCGTGTTTGCGGCCGAGCCTCCCTTCGGCGGAGTGAATTGCTCAAAAAAATCGCTGGCGGACTGTTGCCTGCCGGCGATGATGACCGCCTGTTCCGACAAACCTCGCGAGATTTCTCGAAATACTGATTCGTTGCCGGCGAGCTTATTGGCCAACGCGGCTTGCACGCGATCGGACGGTCGGATTCGGGCAGAGTGTGGAGGGGAGGCAAGCAGACGGTTCCAGATTCGGGCGGCCTGGGAGAATTCTCCCTGGTCCAACGCCGAGGCCGCCAAACGTTCGGCTGCTTCAAAACCGGCGGAGGTATAGTAGTACGAGCGAACGAGCTTCTGAATGGATTTCAAGCCCTCTGCTCCGTCGGGAGCGGCGTTGAGAATTGCCCTGGCTCGTGGTTCGTAGGCCCTTTCGTATCGCCTGATGGCGGAGAGGGGAAGACTTTCAAAAACGGCCCGTGCGCGATGTTGGGCGCTGGTCAATTGTGGAGACGCGTCTTGCCAGAAATAGCTGTCAGACTCGGCCGAGAAAACGTCCTGCAAGTATCCCAGTCCGCGGGCGACGTCTCCGGCGGCAAAGGCATCATCGATGCGACCGATCAAGACCGCCTGTCGGCGATCTCGAAACAATCGGTGGTTCAATTCCTGTCGCTCAATCTCGAGGGGCGACGGCTCGTTCTGCGGCGGAAGGTCCTGAGCCAGCGAGACTTGCCCCATCATTGCGAAAAAAATGCAGACCCAGACTCCAACGAACCGCCCCGGTTGGGCGGCTGCAGAAGGCATACGCTGTGGCGTCGAGTCGGCCATTCGCACGGACATCCTGGCCAGAGAGAACGGAAAAGACAAGCAGCCGGCGAGGTAACCGGACGGTCGTGCTTCGAAGAGTCACGGTTGGAATCAGTATATCAATGGCCGGCGCACCCCGAACAGACCAATGCGTCGCGGGACGAGTGCGTGAGCGCTACCGCTTGGCGCCTGGGCCTGGGCGGGATGATTCTTACGTCGGGATCGAGTGATCCCTGGTGACACAAAAAAAGAGCCCATGTGTAGTGTGACACATGGGCTCTTAAGTGAAAGATCCGGCGATGACTTACTTTCGCGCTGGTGGGCTCTATCATAGCACCTTGAAGCTTACAGGTCGTGTTCGGCATGGGAACGCGTGTGACCTCCCAGGTATCGTCACCGGAATTGGAAGGTGCGCCAGCCGTAGCCGCACTCACCTTCCCTTGTATCAAATGGTAGCAGTTAAGTGGCAATCTTGACTCATGGTTAGCTCGGTGCTCGCTCCGGACGTGCCGGAGGAAGAAATCAAAGTGGCCAAGCATTCGCCCGTTAGTACTGGTCAGCTGAGACGGTTGCCCGCCTTACACAGCCAGCCTATCAACCTGGTAGTCTTCCAGGGGGCTTCAGGTTACCCAACGAGACCTAATCTTGGGAGAGGCTTCGCGCTTATATGCTTTCAGCGCTTATCCCGACCATACATAGCTACCCTGCGGTGCCACTAGCGTGACAACAGGAACACCAGAGGTATGTCCCTCTAAATCCTCTCGTACTAAAGAGAAAATCCCTCAAGTCTCGTACGCCCACAGCAGATAGGGACCAACCTGTCTCACGACGGTTTAAACCCAGC
>CALJUK010000310.1 GCA_937975745.1 uncultured Planctomycetaceae bacterium
AAGCCACAGAACGGTTGCGCGAAGTGGCTTACAGCGACACCACAGCGGTCGATCGCGAAGCGGGAGTCTTACGTGGCGTGAAAGTTCTGGGGGGCGTCAGCCGCAATGGCCGCATCTACAGCGATAACGCTCTGCAGGATGCCGCCCGTTTGTACGAAGGTGTTGGCGTCAACATCGACCATCCAGAACGCCGGCAGGAAGACGCGGACCGCAAGCTGGCCGACCGATTCGGCACATTGAGGCATGTGCGGATCAAACCGGACGGCATCTTCGCCGACTTGGAATTTCTCAAGACGCATAGCCTGGCGGAGCAAATCTGCGAAGCCGCCACACGCATGCCGCGTCAGCTGGGCCTCAGCCACAACGCCGAAGGCGAGGTGACCAAGTCGAACGGAGAAACCACAGTGACGTCGATTTCACGCGTTCGCAGTGTCGACCTGGTCCAGAATCCTGCGACAACGGTCGGGCTGTTTGAAGCGTGGCGCAGCGACGACGGCCTCCCGGCGAGCGAAAGGCCGATTCTCGAAGACTCGCCAGGGACAAGTCGGGTCGAAGCACTTCTGGAAGAACTTCGCGCCGAGAACCAGCGGCTGCAGCAGGAATTGGCCGCCCGAAAACTCTTGGATGCGGCTGGACTGACCGCGCTCGAGAACCGAGTGATCGCCCTGCGCGAGGCGGCCTCGGAACAAGACCGGGCCGAACTGATCGCCCAATGGGCCCGCATTCCGCGCGAACGACCACGGTCTGCCTCACCCGCGTCAGCAACATCGGGCCATCATCCCCTTCCGACCGATGCTTGCAGCTTCGCCCGCATGCTGCGCTAGTCGCAGTCGAGCCGATTCCCACCGCGTCACAGTTACCCCGAAACAGTTCCGAAAATCAGGAGAGTCACTTCATGACCAAGTTGATCGAAACACCCGAGGCTTTGAACCAGCGCCGCCGCTATGGCGTGATGGACGATTTCCTGGCGTTTACAGACGGTGATCTGTGGACGGTTGCCGCATCCGACGCGGGCACGGCTGTTGCCACCGATGCCGCGGGCGGAATGCTCGAACTCGCGCCCAGTGACGAGACTGCTGGCGATAATGACGAGATCTACGTCCGCTCGACGCAGGCCCCGTTCAATCTGGCGGCCGGTCGGCCGTTGGTGCTCGAAGCGCGGCTGCAGTTTTCCGACGTCGTCGGTGACGCCGCCAACGTTCTGGTCGGACTGCTCGATGCGGTCACGGCAGACGCACTGCAAGACGATGGGGGTGGGCCTCCGGACCAGTATACCGGAGCGGTCCTCTTCAAAGTCGATGGCGAAACCCAGTGGCGCTGCGAAACAAGCGTTGCCGGAACTCAGACCGACGTCAAAACCGACCGGACAGCCGGTGGAGCCGACTTCCAGACGTTGCGGATCGAACTGCAGCCGGTCACTGCCACGTTGTGCGAAGCAAAGTTCTTTGTCAACGACTTGCTGGTGGCAAAGCACTCCGGCGTCGCGGTGGCGCCAAGTGTGCCGTTGTACGCGGTCGTGGGAATCAAAGCCGGCAACGCCACACCGCAACTCCTGAAGGTCGATTACTTCGCGGTTTATCAGCTGCGGTAATGCGGTCACTGCCGGCCACTTGGGCATCGAAGCTCGCCCGCCGGTGAATGCTTTCCCGGCAAAACATCGCTGTAGACAAGACATTCCCCAGACGACACATCGGCCTGCGTGGCCGTCCTTTGGAGCAACACTCATGCAACGTGGAATTAACTCGCGGGAACTGCACCGGCTGTACGAAACGATGGGACCGCGTCAGGCGTGTGCCCATCTGGCAGAAGCCCTGGCCCAGCAGCATCTGTCACCGGAAGACTTCTCGGTACTCGATCTGTTCGAGGCGTTCGTGCCCGATGGACGAGAACTCGTGCGGTTGTTCAACCCTGGCAAGTCGGGCGGCATCAATCTGCTCGAAGCGGGGGGTGCCGTCGATCTGTCGGCATTCAACAACATCACCGGACAGTTCGTGTACAGCAAAGTCGTCGAAGCGTTTAACTCGCCGGCATTCCTGCATCCGCACGTGGTGCAGAACATTCCGACGCAGTTCAACGGAGAGAAGATCCCCGGTATCGGTCGCCTCGGTGACGAGGCCAAAGAAGTCGCCGAAGCGCATCCATACCCGACCGTCGGCATGAGCGAAGAATGGATTGAGACACCCGCGACGACCAAGCGGGGCTTCATCGTGCCGATCACGAAGGAGGCGATCTTCTTCGATCGGACCGGGCTGTTGTTGCAGCGGGCCGCCGAAGTTGCCTACTGGCTCGGACAGAACAAAGAGAAACGCGTCCTGGACGTCGTCCTGGGTGTGACCAACACCTACAAACGAAACGGTGTCGCGATCGACACATACAATGCCGATTCTCCGTTCATCAACGTGGTCGACGACAATCCGCTGGTCGACTGGACGAGCATTGAAGCGGCTGAATTGTTGTTCGATTCGATTGCCGACCCCAACACGGGCGATCCCGTGGCAATCGTACCGAACACAATCATCGTTCCCAGTGCTCTACGGCATTCCGCGCGGCGGACAGTCAACGCGACGGAGATTCGAACCGGCGATCCGGCCGCCACACAGGTTGTTTCGAGCAATCCCGTGGCCGACCAGTACCGCGTCCTGTCGGGCCCGCTGGTGCGGCAACGGACGAACAGCGATTCGACCTGGTTCGTGGGTGATCCGAAACGAGCGTTCGCCTACATGGAGAACTGGCCGATCACCGTGGTACAGTCGCCGCAGAACAGCGACGCCGAATTCTCCCAGGACATCGTCACGCGGTACAAGGTAAGCGAACGGGGTGCCGCCGCCGTCCTCGAACCGCGTTACATGGTCAAGTGCCTGGCCTAGTCTCTTCCTGTCCGTCTCTGTTGCGCGTCGAGCTGTCTGCCCGGCGCGCAGCAGCCGGATGGAATGTTCTCCGATTGAATCTTTTCAACGTATCAAGGCGTTCTCGATGACGAGCGAAGAGCTGAATCAACTGAAAACGCGGCGCGCCGCCATCACGGCCGAAATATCACAGCTCAACCAGTCCACAGCGGGCGGGAAGCCGAGCTATACAATTGATGGCCAATCTGTCGATCACGTCGGCTATCGCAAGTCGTTGTACGACGAACTCGACCGCATTAACCAAGCCATCTCCGCCCTCAGTGGCTCGATCGAACTCACCTCCCGTGGCGTGACCTGAGGTCTCTTCGAATCGAGTGGGCTGTGGTGGCGTGCCAGCGGTGGGGCTGTTGACTTTCGGATTGGCAG
>CALJUK010000311.1 GCA_937975745.1 uncultured Planctomycetaceae bacterium
AAAATCAGACCGGGTGTCTGTCGCCGTCAGGGGGGGGTCGAACGTCGGCTCTGGCATGGCTGCAACCTTTGGAGACCAAACCGATCGCCGGTGATGGGGCGAACGTCTATTGGTTCTGATACTGCTCGGCGATAGACCGGATCCGCTTCACCATACCGTACAGGCCGTTCCGTCGCTGGCTACTCAGATGCTTTTCGAGACCCAGTCGCTCGAAGATCTGCTCGATATCCGTCTGCAAAATCTCCTGTAGCGTCCGGCCCGAGTAGACCGTCAGCAGAACTGCGATCAGTCCTTTGACAATCAGCGCATCGCTGTCGGCTAAAATCTCCAGGCGCACCGGATCCGAGCCGATCGGCCGGGCGACCAGCCAGACGTTACTCTGACACCCGTGAACCCGATTTTGTTCGGTCTTGCTGCCCTCTGGCATCTCGGGCAGTTCAAAACCAAGGTCGATCAGGTAGTCGCAACGGTCGTCCCAGCCACCAAGGAAATCGAACTCCGCCAGAAGTTCTTCAAGGGTCATAGACTGCACAGGACTCAATGCTCTCCCTCACGATTAAGGCGACCCGATTAAGTCAGGCGACCCGTTCAAGACATTCTTGTCGGCAGCCCGAAATTGGGAGGCCGGCGGGCCCGGCGGGGAACCTGACCGGACAGGACGATGGGCCGCTGCCAGGTTCTTCGAGCGGCAACCCGTCCCAAGCGGGGAACGCCGCCGCTGACTGCATTCTAGGCGAAGCAGGAGCGTAATCCAACCCGACGAAGGCGTTGCTTTCGCACCGGACAGGGCGTCTGCCGATCGCGCGATGGCGGGTTGTCGTTGCGCCGGCAGAAATGGTTGTACCGGCAGAAGACGTGCGAAATCGCCCGTCGCCAGTCAGGCAATGGGCGCCTGAGCCCGATCCATGAGCGAACTGAGGTACAACAACGCCGCTTCACGATCCGGAGCGTGTGCCATCATGTTGTGGGTCGCCCGGAGAACGTCTCGGCGGCTGATCTGCCCCACCAGCTTTCCGTCCCGGAGGACGGGAAGTCGCCGGGCGTGCGTCACGAGAAATTCCTGCGCGATGGAGAGCAGGTCGGTTTCCTCGGTGATGGTCGGGGCGTCGGTATCCATGAAGTTTTCGACCCGGGCGGTCGGGACACCATCGTGGGCCGACTTCAAAATGGCCGACATACAGCAGCGTTCCGAGAAGACACCCAAGTAGTTCCGCTGCTCATCCACGACGGAAGCTCCGGAAATCTTGTGCTTCAGCAACAGACCGATTGCTTGGAACAAGTCCATTCCCGGACCAAGGGTCACGAGTCGGGTGACCATAATTTCGCGAGCGACGATAGGGCTATTCATGGGTTTCTCTCTCGATATGGAGTCCAGAACTCTCCTGCGGTGATCCCACATGGAACGCGGGACGAATCGGCACGGACCCGGCTTCTCGCCGCAAATCGGTGTGGAGAATGGCTTGTCAACGAGATTCGACGCCGTTGCGGAAGCCCGGAACCGGGCCTTGAACCGCACACAACAAGAGTCCTGCGAGCCCATCGATTTTAATCGCCCGTCCAACCAGATTCGAGAAGAAAATTGCACGAGCGGCGACATTTGCCGCAAAAGCCTGCAGGCCTTCTCGCCTGAGATTTCCCTGTTTTCGCGTGAGATTTCCCAGTCCGGGCATCACGGACAGGGCCGAAATTGCTCCCTCCGTTCTTCCTTGCCGGTCCGTTCCGCCAATTGTGCAACCGTTGTTCTATCAAGATGGCGGGGCCGGTTATTCGGATTGCAGCCTCTGGTCCGGGTTTCCGGTCCCCCACTGCTGGCCCACCTTCCGATGCGTGAAGAAACTGATCACGCGAAATTCTCACGGAGGCGAGATTCACGGCGGTCCGACGTCGAGCCACGTTCCGAGACACCGACAGCCCAGAGGACGGTGTGAAAACCACTCTCCAGGCTGCATTGGTACATGAGGGCGACACGTGCAGGAGTGATCTCCCGCTCGGTCCATCCTGTGTGAGCGGGAAACTCGTGCGCGTGCTGGTTCGCCTACGATTCGTCCTTCTGGAACTCCTCTTGCGCTTCAGACAGCGCGTTGGACAAGTCGGTCCAGGCCGCGGTCGCCCCTTCCTGGAATTTCACCCAGGCGTCTCCGCTCGACTCGCGGATCTCCCGCATTCGGTCGGCAACCTGCTCTCGCTTCTGGCGCAACTTCTCGCTGGTTTCCTGCCAACGTGTTTTCGCGTCGGCTTTTAACTCGCCTGACTTGTCCTGCAGTTTCTTGATCTGTTCGTCGAGGCGTTCCAGTTGCTGTTCCATCTTGGCTACATATTCGTCCTTGGTTTTCGCGGCGAGATCGGCGGCTGACTCAGCCGTTTCCTTCGCTTGTTCGATGACCTTGTTGGCAGTCACTTGTTGTTTTGTCATGGTGTCATTCATTGAGTTCTCCATTTCCTGCTGGAGGGGTTCGTTCGGTTGAGTTTGCGCGGTTTGTGTTTCGGAAGCGGATTGTCCACAACCCGCCATCGTCAGGGCTGCTGCGAGGCAGAGCCCCGTGTAGAGGTGGCCGCGTGATGTCACTGGAGTTCTCCTTTTACTGAAAGGTTCTTACCGATGCAGTCTTGTCCGTTGTTCCCGGTCAGACAGTCGGGAGGTCGTATCAGTCGACCGTTCCGCGATCGCGATTGACCGACTCCATGGACCAGACTGCGATCGCGCGGTTCTGCTTGCGCAGCTTGACAATGAAGTCGATGGCGCGATCCACGAAATGATCCAAGGCGAGCTTCACTCGTCCTTCGTCAGGCTCGACATTCTGGATCGCCTCTTGGAGATGGTCGGTCAGCTGCTTGATCTGGGAGTTCAGTTCTCTCAGTTCTACATCCGTTTCCACCATGTCGTCGACGCGGGCGCTCAATCCCAGATCATCCTGTCGAATGCTTTCGAACATCTGCGGGTGAACACGGTCGAGCGCGTTGGTCAATGCGGGCTGGAGATCCCCCCAGGCATCCTCGACAGATTGAATCCAGCCTTCCATTTCCCCTGGGACAAAGGGTGTCTCGACGGCCTGTTCGAATGCTTCCAGTCGATCGTGAAGTTCCTGCTGACTATGTGGTGTCATTGGTTGGTCCATGGCAATACCTCGCAATCATGGTGGTCTGCCGTCGCGTCACGCCCTCTCCAAACCGACCTGTTGCGACGACCCGCTGTCCCCGGCCGGAGGACGAGAGGCAAATTCAGCTGACCGCGACAGCGGCATCGGCCCTAAAACCAGCCCGAAACCCTTCA
>CALJUK010000312.1 GCA_937975745.1 uncultured Planctomycetaceae bacterium
CTCTTTGCCCTCGAGGTAGTATCATGCGAGACTTGAACCCGTCCTCAAGTAATGCCAGCCCACAGCAATTAGCCATGGATCAATACATGCAGCTCGACGCTGCCATTGACAATTGCAACAAGCGCTTGGCCCAGCTCAACGAGGAAGGTGAACCGATCTCGGTCGCGAATGCCGACAATCGCCCCATTACACCCTCGATCGTGTTATTGGGAGAGGACGGCAAGGTCGTCGTCGGTCCATCGGCCGAGCGGAGTTCGGTCGAAGACCCCTCCCACATCATCGAAGCCATCAAACGCGAGATGGGCAACAAGGATTACCACGTCGTCTACCAAGGCAAAAAACTGACGGCCGAATTCATCTCAGCCCTGATTCTGAAGAAGCTGCGTCAAGACGCCGAGAAGCGAATCGGCAAGATCGCCAACGCGGTGATTACCGTCCCCTATTACTTCAACGATGTCCGCCGCAAGGCCACACAGGACGCCGGACGCATCGCTGGCATGAATGTCATTGACATCATCAACGAGCCGACCGCCGCCACTCTGGCCTACGCCTGGATGAAGGGGGAGCTCGGCCGGACCGATATTGGCAGCACAGAGAAGACCATTCTCGTATACGACTTGGGGGGCGGGACGTTCTACGTGACCGTGGTGCGGTATTCGCCCACGAACTTCCGCGTCCTGGCCACCGACGGTGACGTCATGCTGGGTGGTCTCGACTGGAGCCGCCGAATCGTCGACCACGTCGCGGAGCAGTTCAAGCAGAAGTTTGGCGAGGACCCGCGCGAAGATCCGTCATCGGCCCGAGCCTTCGCCCAGGACTGCGAAGACGCCAAGCGGATGTTGAGCTCCAAATCTCAAATCCCGATCAGCGTCTACTACAAGGGAAAAACCCTGACCGTCGCCGTCACCCGGGGTGACTTCGAGCGAATGACGGGCGACCTGATGCAGCGGACACGCGACACGACCGAACTCGTCATGCAGCAGGCGGGCGTTCAGCCGAGTGACCTGGAAGAAGTCATTCTCTGCGGCGGTTCGACCTACATGCCGGTGGTCGAGCAGATGCTCCGCGATGTCTGCAAGCGGGCGCCATCCCGCGAGCTGAAGGCCGAAGAAGCCGTCGCCCAGGGCGCTGCCATCCACGCAGCGATTCTCGAAGCGCGTGAACTGGGCAGCAAGAGTCGGATGCACGAAGCTGTTCTCAAGCGGCTGCGGTCGGTTGAAACCAGCGAAGTCAATTCGCACTCGCTCGGCGTGAAGGTGACTGACCCGTCCGACAAGTCTCGCAAGATCAACCACATTATGATCCCGAGAAACACGACGATTCCCTACAACATCAGTCAGCGGTTCGTGACAACCTCGCCGAACCAGCAACGGATTCACGTCTGGGTACTCGAAGGAGAGGCCCCCGATCCGGACGCTTGCACGACAATCGGTGACTTCCGGATTTACAACCTCCCCCCCAACCTGCCCGCCGGCGCCCCGGTGGAGGTGACGTACCGCTACGAGGCGAACGGCCGAATCTCGTGTTCGGCACGCGAGATGACCGGCAACAATATCGCCGAAACGGAGATTATTCGCAGTTCCGGCCTGAACAGTGAGAACATCGATTCGTTTGAAATTCTGGCACGCGACTACACCGTCGCGTAGCAGCCCGGGCCTGGGACAATTGGCCCCAAAGAGGCCGCTGCCTGACCCGCACCCGTAAGAGCGAGACACCGTGGCAATCGACGTCTACAAGGAATGGCTGGGGATCCCGGAAGGGAATCGGCCACCGGATCACTACGAGTTGCTTCGGCTGGTCAAGTTTGAAGACGACACAGACAAGATCCGAGCCCACTACAAGAAGCTCAACACCCACGTCAGGCGCTACGCAACCGGTCAGTACTCGATCGAGTCACAGGAACTTCTGAACGAACTGGCCAAGGCGATGCTCTGCATCACCGATGCCGAGCGCAAACGCGAGTACGACGAAAGCCTGGGCCGCGAGTTTGAGCCCGAAAAGGACGTACTCGGCCGTCAGACATTCGACAGCATCCTGGTTTCGCAAGGATCGGTCACGCGCGAGCAGGCTCGCGAAATGGTCGACTTCGCCGAGAAACGCGGTCTGTCGCTGAGAGATGCCGCCGTCCAGATGAAACTGGTCGATGCCGAGACTTCCGCCCGAACCTTGGCTGCATCCCTCTCGATGCCGTTCGTCGACCTCTAGGACATGATCCTAGACGATTCTGTTCTCGACCAGTTCCCCAGGCAACTCGTCCGTCATCACAAAGTTCTTCCGCTGTTCGTCGATAACGACGTCTTGTTGGTGGCCTGCATCGACGAGATCGGACACGAACTGGAAGACGAGTTTCGGCTCCGCTTTGAAGGGCCCATTCGGGGCGCCATTGCGACTCCGTTGCAACTGAACCAGGCGATCGCCAAGTACTACGCCGCTGGCGTCCGCAACGAAGCCGTCGCCGAGACAGCTGGCTCCAAAAGCAAAGCAAAGGCTCGTAAACAGCCTAAGTCCCGCAAGACACAATCCGTCGCCAAGGACCCCGCCGAGCAACAACAACTCGTCATTCTGATCGCCTGCTGGATGATTATCGGCGCGGTCCTGCTCGACCAGTTTGTCGTCCGCCCCTACCTGCTGACCACTTGGTCATTCCCCTATGTGACGACTTTGATTGCCATTCCGGCCGCTGCGTACTATTACTGGATCAAAGCGATAAAATGATGCGGCCGTTTCCGCCTCCTGACGGAGCGTCGTCTGTCCGTACCGATGACCGGAGCACCATTTGTCGCAAGACAATGTTACGCGTCCACCGGATTGGCGTGCGGAACAAACCGTCCAGCAGACTGTAGTCATCACCTGCACCCGAGCCATTGGTCGGCATTTGCTCTGGCGGGAAGGCCCGGTGCGACAACACGAAGCCTCCAGGTTTCGACTGGTCCACGCCTTCGCGCACTCGACAGGAAACGACCGTCAGGACCACAACCCGTCTGCCAACCGCGTCAGAAGTGCGTCCCTTGTTTCGACAATTTGTTTCGATGCGAATCCGCGCCGTCGCCGCATCGTTCGAACTGCTGCCAGAAAGCCTGACAACGAATGAAAGTTCAACAGTTTCTCGCACATCACTCGATCACCGAGAACCCGTTTGGACAGGAAGATGCGCAGGTGGATCACGTCTTCCGCCAGCATTGTCTGGAGGGGACACATCACCCGGCTTGGGACAAGATCTACGGCAATCCGGAAAGCCCGGCAACAGCCGTTGTGTTTGGCGAGAAGGGAGCCGGCAAAACAGCGCTGCGGCTGCAGATTGTCGAGCAGATTTCGACGCACAACAAGCAGTCCCCGGACCGTAAGACGTTCATCATCGAATACGACGACTTCAATCCGTTTCTGGATGCTTTTCGCGAGCGCTTGCACGGCCGCAAGAAGCGCCCCGAGCGGGCCCTCAGCCATTGGCGGTTGTGGGACCACATGGATGCAATCCTC
>CALJUK010000313.1 GCA_937975745.1 uncultured Planctomycetaceae bacterium
ACAATCGTGTACTCTTCATCGTTTACGTGTTCACTCTCGGCTCCGCCATGCACCTGCTTGAAGGTCTCTCCTTCCTTCCAGCCGTTCATCGCCGCGACGGTTGCCCCGATCACCGAATCGAATGGCTTCCGCGGAAAATGCCCGCGGACACGGAGGTTTTGTCCGGGAAGATATTCTGTGGCGAAGAACGTCGACGTGGTACCGACGATGGGGAAGCTTCCTTCCTCAGTCACGTCGCCAATTGCGAAGGGAATGGCAGTTTCGATTCGCGGGTCTTCCGCCAATTCTAGATAGTACTTGTAGGGGAGGTTCTCGATGGGCTGGCTCACGCGGTAAACCGTGTTGAGCACGAGTTGCAGGGCGCTTCCCTTCGGACCGACAATCAGGTCGTACGCACTTGCTGACTGGTTGAACATCCGGTCGATGATGCCGTTAATCACCAGGACGGCGACCATCAACGTGACACCGAGCGCTACACTGACGGCCGTCAGCGATGACGCTACGCCACGTTGTCGAATGCTCTTGTACGCAATACGAACGAGGTTCATGCCGCAATCTCGGGTTTATTAAAGTTGCTGAGCGTTTCGACACGCTCGAATTGGTCCGCGACGGAAGGCGCATGCGTTACCAGCAGTAGCGAGATGCCATCTTCCGCGGACGCTTCGCGGATCAGCTTGAGAATCGTGTCCTGATTGCCGGGATCGACATTCGCCGTCGGCTCGTCCGCCAGCAGAAGTTTGGGGCGGTTGCTCAAAGCCCGCGCGACAGCCACACGCTGCTGTTCTCCGACCGACAGTTGACCAGGGCGGTGACCAAGCCGATGGCCGAGACCAACCCGCTCCAGCAAATCGCGAGCTCGCTGCGTTCCCCCTCGCGTTCCCGCGAACGACATGCCGAGCTGAACATTCTCGAGCGCTGTAAAAGCAGAGAGCAGATTGAACGTCTGGAACACAAAACCGATTGTCTGTGCCCGGAAACGGTCCCGAACGGCCTCGTGCAGCCGGGTGATATCGCGTCCGGCGACGATCACCTTCCCGCGGTCGGGAGAAGTGATCCCTGCGATGACATTCAACAGTGTCGTCTTTCCACCGCCGCTGGGCCCCAGCAGAACGACCTGTTCGCCGGACTTTACCTCGAAGTGCTTGACGCCCAGGATGGGCAGAAGTCTGCCGTCCGGTTCGCGGTACGCCTTGGTCACGTCCTCTAGTACCAGCGACATTCGGATTGATCCTCGTGTTGTGTCGACCCCGATTTGACAGCCCGCAAAACATGCAACAAGCGGCCAACAAGCCGCGGGCCTCACCGACGAGATTCTCGTACGAGGACTGACCTGCCTGTAGTTCGTCTGGACGCGTTGAAGGGTACGAATGCTGATGCCAGTTGGCCGCCGCAAGCCGCGCTCACCGCTTGGAACGACTCGACACGGCAGAACGCTTTACCGGTTCGATGCCTGCTGTGCCGGAGGTCGCGGAGACCGCAGGCGACAGGCTCGCCTCTTAACCCCAAAACCGTTCGCCGTGCCAGTTAAAGGCGGGAGTTGTTTCGACTTCGATGTCGCCCTGGACTCTCGTCTGGCAGGAGAGACGCAGCTCCTTCTCCTGACCCAATCGAGCCAGGAATGTGATCGGGTGCAAGAGCAGGTTGGTCATGTTCAGCCATTCCCAGAAGCCCTGCTTGCTGACGCGGTCCGCGCCCTTGGTGATCCGCATCTTGCAGGTGGTGCAGATGCCCAAGCCAGGACAATGCAGAACCTTGTGAATTCCGGAATAGACTTCCACACCCGATTTCATCGCGACCGCGCGCAAGTTCGCGTTCTCTTCGCACTCGACGGTCTTCTTCTCCTTGACGAACTTCACTGTCGGCATGGTGCGTGCAACTCCAAATCCGGATGACTTCTGCAGATCACCTATCCCCGGGAACAACGAATTGTGTCAGCCCGGGGCGAGAAACTCGGCTGTCAGGCATTCGACTATAGCGCTCCCGGCGGACAATTTCCAGCGTACGCGCCGCCGGAGAACGAAGTGAGAATGCAATCGACTTGCAGTTTGCGTGCGAAATCCGCACGATGATCAAGCGTGCTTGCTGCTGCGGACAAAAAGCCCCGGCAAACTCTCAGCCAGGATACTCTGACAGGCAAAGGATTCCTCGTGACATCTCCGTGTGAACTGCACCATGGCCCGTTGAAGGGAATTGAAGCGGATTGGCTGGTGGTCGGCTGCTTCCAGAGTGAAGAGTTCTCCGGCGCGCTGGGCGAGCTGGACGAAAGTCTGGCTGGCCGCTTGAAGCAGATGCAATCCGCCGGTGACCTGCCAACGTCCTTGGGAGAAGTGGTCCCGGTCCTTGGACTGAACGGCCTGGCTGCCCGCCGACTATTGCTGGTTGGTCTGGGCAAATCGGCTGATCTCACGCCGGCCAAACGGTCTCGGGCGCTTCAGGTTGTCGCTCGCAAAGTGAGCGAAAAGGCTGGCCAGTCGCTTGCGATCGCCATGGCCAGCTTCAACAGCGACGGGAAGGTCACGCCGGACGAGATTGTCGATGCTGTACTGGCTTGCGGAACCGGTTGCGTTGGACAGGACATTTATCGCCAGGAACCGGCCCACAAACCGTTGGAAAAACTCCTGCTGGCCTGCGGGGCCGAGTCGGCTTCCGAACAGCAGTCGGCGATCGAGAACGGGCAAATCCTGGCCCGGGCCGTCAACCTGACCCGCGAACTCGTGAACCGGACGGCAGCGGACATCTACCCGGAGTCATTCGCGAAACGAGCCGCCGAAGAAGCCTCTGCTGCCGGCCTGGGCTGTGAAATCATGGATGCCGACCGTCTGGCTGCCGAACGAATGGGTTCGCTGCTGGCTGTGGCCCAGGGAAGTGACCGGCCGCCGTGTGTTGTGCGGGTGGAACACATGCACGGCGGCGATGCGCCGACGATTGCACTCGTCGGGAAGGGCGTCACGTTCGACAGTGGTGGACTTTCCATCAAACCGAGCGACGGAATGAAAACGATGAAGTGTGACATGGCGGGGGCCGCGACTGTGCTGGGCGCCATGACAGCCATCGCCCGGCTCAAGTTGCCTGTCAACGTGGTCGGTTACATGGGACTGGTCGAGAATTTGGTCAGCGGGCGGAGCTACAAGCTGGGCGATGTGCTGACGGCCCGTAACGGTGTGACGATTGAAGTACTCAACACCGATGCCGAAGGCCGCCTCGTCCTGGCCGATGTTCTCAGCTATGCCGTTGACAAGGGAGCCAGCCAACTTGTCGATCTGGCAACTCTCACCGGTGCCTGCGTTGTGGCGCTCGGGGAAGAGGTGACGGGCCTGTTCACCAACGATGCGGACTGGGCTCAGCAGGTTAAGCAGGCGGCCGCGACCGCACACGAGGACGTATGGGAATTGCCAATGCACGATTCCTATGCCGAACAGCTCAAGAGCGATGTCGCCGACTGCAAGAATGTCGGGACACGCTGGGGGGGCGCCATCA
>CALJUK010000314.1 GCA_937975745.1 uncultured Planctomycetaceae bacterium
GCCGGCTCGATATCGGGCAGTCCGTCGTCATCAACGACATGGCCGTCATCGCCGTCGAGGCAATCGAAGGGACAGACAACTGCATTCGCCGGGCGGCCGGACTTTGTCGCCGCGGTGGCTTCACCGTCGTCAAGGTGGCCAAGCCTCAGCAGGATACCCGCTTCGACGTGCCAACCATCGGCATCGATACTCTTAAGACAATGCACGAAGCGGGCGGACGCGTTCTGGCTGTGGAGAGCGGGAAGACAATCATTCTCGACGAACCCGATGTCGTCCAGTTGGCAGACAAGCTGGGCATCGCCATTGTCGCCCTCAACGCCGAAGAACTGCAGTTGAAGGTCGCGTCTTAGACGCTAATCGTCCGGGCCAAGCAGACGGACATCCGATTCGCTTCCCGAGTCGGATGGCGTGTCGGATATCCGGGGCTTGAACTAGCACTTTTGCTCGGCCGGCAGCGGAAGCGGAAACGACGTCAGCATCTCGGTCTTCTCGTTGGCACCGACACGCGGCTCAGCCGGACCAATGTGCACGCGATACCGCTTGCTGGCAAACGCCAATTCGTCGCCCGGCAATAAGGCTCCTCGCGCAATCTTCTGACCGTTCACCTTCGTGCCATTCGTGCTTCCCAGATCACGAATGAACAACAGCCCGTCGGTTTTGATGATCAAACACTGCATCTTCGAGACGCTTGAATGATCAATGATCAGATCGCACAGCCCTTCTTTGCGACCAACCAGCGTCACGTCACGCTCTAACGTGATCGGCCGACCTCCGTCGAGCGGGTGTAATTGTGCCAGAATTTTTGGTGACGAAACCACCAAATGACACGTCCTTCCAGGGCAAACCACTGAGAACAGTCGTGGGCGTGAGACCAGTCGCGGGCGTCTCAGCCGGCGACCCGGCGTTGGGGCACGCAGTCCACGCCCGCATAAGATTGTCCACGCCCTCCCGACGGTGTCAAGGACGTCTACCAGCCGGTATCAGATGTCGACCCACGTGGGAGACGAACTCGTCCACTCTCGACATCACAGCCTTGCCAGCTCCCCTCAGCAGGCTTGAGGCCACTTCTACCGAAGTGCCGTCTGATCGATCTGATCAACCTTCAGGACATGCCGAGTCCGCGTGTACCGATACGGCGCCTTCTTGAACCGTTCCCGCGTACTGATGGACGAGAACAGGAACAACTCGTTATCCAGGTAGGCACCGTAGCTGGTGCTGCCGGGAACGGCACGATCTGTTTCGGTCAAAATCACCGGATCGCAACCGAGCAGCCGGGGGGCAAACTTTCGCGGATCGGCGTCAAAGGCCTGTTTTTCCGCTTCGGTCTGGAAGTAGTACACGACGCCCTGATAGGTGGCGGTGATCTCTGGCCGGCCTTTCAGCCACTTGCGATTTTCCTGCAAAGCCACCGGGCTGTAACCTTCCATGCCGAGGACTTCACTCCCCGCATTCAGATTGACGACGGCAACCGGTTCCTCGCTGTTCTGTGTTGCGGGGCCAGTAGAGGGGCTGGCCGATTGCTGCCCGGGAGTCTTCTCTTCTTGCGAAGTCAGGCTCTTCTCCAGATTGGTCGAAGGAATCGTCGCTTCGGTCTCATTCCGGGCCACTCGAATCTGATGCGCGCGATCGCAATCGGAACGCACACGGCGTGCCTTCGCCAGATAACTGGAACGTTGCTGGTACCCTTCGTTGCGTCCGAGAATGCGACCGGATGGATCGACATACAAGTCGGTCGGCAACGACACCACTTTGAAACGATCGAGCAGTTCCGGATACTTGTCCGCGTCAATCTTGACCAGAACGAACTCGCCGCTGAGATGCTTTACCACATCGGTTGCGTGCAGGAATTCCCTCTCCATCGTCCGGCAGGGACCACACCAGACGGCATGAAAATGCAGCAGCAACGGTTTCTGATCCTGCGTTGCCTCTGCAGATGCCGCCTCGAAGTCAGTGCGCCAATTCGGGCCGGCAGCCTCGACGAAGCTCACGCTGAGGAGGAGGATCGACAGGGGAGCAATTGCCAGTAGTTGAAGTCTCGACATCGGCCGCCTCGTGGATGCTGGTGGAAGGCAAAATCGCGGCTGGGGATGTGCCGCGAGCGCAACATTCCCGAGGGAAACGCGTCCGCGAGAGCATTCCTCCGCCAGCGGCGTTCGATTCCCAAACCGGACCGCAGCTCGATGCGCCGTGGAACGACATCGACTACAGACGCTGATTCCGCTTGTTTTTATCGGCGGTCCGAACACGGCTCGGTATGCGACATCTTCCGGATCTGCCTGCCCGAGTTCCCCTTGGGGACAATCGCCCGGATCATGACGGCAGTTCCGGCGGTACGAAGTGCCTGTCGCGAACGACCGACACAAGCGGCACAAGCGGAACGCGGCGACTCGCCCAGCGCGGCTTCTCCTGCGCGGGGCATTCTGCAACACCCGGCAGCGAGTTCATGCGTTCACAAGAGACGCATCACCAATGGACGGGACGATGGCCGGGGGGCGGAGGAACGCTCTCGACTGGCAGAGACGTTCCCGCAGAGGGAAATTCTGACGGCGCGAGTTCACTCTCCGGAATTTTTCCGACTGGCAGATTCGAAAGCCGAAGGAAATTCGCCAACAGGCGGTGCCCATTCTCTGTCAGAATGGCTTCCGGGTGAAATTGCAACCCCCACAACGGTTGTCCGACGACCTCCAATGCCATCGGCAAACCGTCCTCGCTGCGCGCTGTCACCAGCAGGTCCGCCGGCAGGCTTGCTTCGTCGACCACCAGCGAATGGTAACGCGTTGCGCGGAACGGCGAAGCGACACGATCAAACAGCGGTGTCTGCTCGTGGTGGATCACCGAAACGCGGCCGTGAACGGGCTCTGGCGCGCGGACAATCCGTCCCCCTCCTGCCGCCGCTATGCACTGATGTCCCAGGCAAATCCCCAAAATGGGAATGCGGCCTCGCCACTGTCGTACCAGTTCGACACAGATGCCGGCTTCCGCCGGACCACACGGCCCCGGTGAGAGAACAATCGCTTCCGGATTGATTTCGGCCAGGTCTTCCGGCTGGATCGCATCATTGCGCAGAACGAGTGTGTCTCGTCCCAACTCGGTCAGATACCGAGCCAGGTTGAAGACGAAGCTGTCGTAATTGTCGATCAGCAGAATCATGCTGGCACGCCCGAAAGTCCCACCGCCATCTTAGCGAGTCCTCAGGAGGACTGCAGCGCTCGCAGCATTCCCTGAGCCTTGGTCAGAGTCTCCTGGTATTCGTCTTCCGGATTCGACTGCGCCACAATTCCGCCCCCCACGGAACATTGCACCCAACCATGCCGCACCGTCAGTGTCCGGATCAGAATGCTGCTGTCCGCGTGCCCATCGAAACTGTCGTAGAACAGGCACCCGCAATACGGACCCCGACAGACTGATTCTAACTCAGCGATGATCTCCATCGCACGAATCTTGGGAGCACCCGTGATCGAACCACCCGGAAACGTCGCTGCCAGCAGATCCCAGAAATCGCAACCGGCAGCCAGCAGCCCGCGAATCTCGGAGACCAGATGCTGCACTGTGGCGTAGGTCTCGACACGACACAGCTGCGGAACGCGCACCGTCCCGTACTGACAAACGCGGGACAAATCGTTGCGGAGCAAATCGACAATCATGACGTTCTCGGCCTGGTCTTTGGCCGACTCGCGGAGTGCATCGCGGCTGAACAGGTCGGCCTCGGGACCGGCGGCTCGACCACGCGTTCCCTTGATCGGACGGGTCTCCACTTCGCCCCCTTCGACACGGACAAACCTTTCCGGCGAAGCACTCACAAGGGCCCAATCGTCTCGGGCATAGTAGCCCGCAAATGGAGCCGGATTGCGGCTGCGCAGTCGGCGATACAGCTCCAACGCATCGGCCGGTTGGGGCAGCAATAACCGCTGAGACAAATTCGCCTGAAAAATGTCACCAGCCCGGATGTACTCGATCACCCGCGAGATCGCCTGCAGGTAGCCTTCGTAACTGAAGTTGCTCGTCAATCCCGGAAGTCCAGGGGCTGCGAACTGCGGAATTCCGGGCGACACCGACTGACGGATCGGCGCCGACTCTCCGAGTCCCGTTCCACCCACATCGGACTTGCGGAGCAGCGTCAAAATCTGTTCGGCGCGGAGTTCGGCAGCAGCCAGGCGTCTCGATGGTTCCGTTTCCGGATACCCCTGGCAGACCAGCCAGGCCGCCCCCTGAACATGGTCCCACGCCAGAACCCAATCGTAGATGCCGGCCGACAGCCAGGGAATCTGAAACTCATCGACGGAGGGTCGAGGCAATCGTTCCCATGCGGCCCCCAACTCGTACGAGAGCAGTCCGGCAGTTCCCCCCTGGAACGGTGGCAGGTTGGCGTGGCTTTCCACGCGAAACGACGCCGAAGCCAATCGCAACTCGGCGAACGGATCAGTCCCATAGGCGACGGTCGGGTGTTCGATCACTTCAACGGGATCAGCCGTCAGAAAGCTATAGCGACCGACACCTTCCCTCTGGAGTGCGCTTTCGAGCACGATCACGCTGTGCAGCGATTTGACCGCTTGAAGCGCCTCCCAGACATCGGGGACGGGTTCGATCGGAATGACGACCGGTG
>CALJUK010000315.1 GCA_937975745.1 uncultured Planctomycetaceae bacterium
TTGCATCGCGGAGGCGGCATCGGTTGCAATAGGCAACGAACCGGCACGGAGTCAATCTGACCCGATGTCACAACCCGACAGACTACAGAGAGGACACGCAACGTGAGTGCAGAACAGAAAGCCAAAGAACTCGGTCTCTCGTTTGAGCCAATCAAGCCGGGATATCTCAATTTGTGCATTCGCACGGGCAACCTGCTGATGACGTCTGGACACACCAGCGACGCCAAAGGAGTTCTTGGGGCCGGCCTGGGCGGCGGAGATGGGTACGCGGGCGCCCAGGGTTGTGCCATCAAGATTCTCCGTTCCGTCCATCATGCCCATGGCACACTGGACGGATTGAAAGTCATCAAGTTGCTCGGTTGCGTCTATTCCGCTTCGGACTTTACCGACCAACATCTTGTTATCAACGGTGCGTCCGACCTGCTGCATGAAATCTTCGGCAAAGAGGGTGACGGCTATCACGCGCGGAGCGCACTCGGCTTTGCCGCCCTGCCCACCGGAGCCGCCGTCGAAGTGGAGGCCATCTTCGAGATAAAGCAGTAAACACTGCGATTCGCCTCCGCGTCCACGCCTTTCCGTACCTTGCCGAGAAGAGAGCGAGACGCCTTATGGATTTCCCGGCCATCGAGACTCCAGCCGTCTGGCAGGGCGTCGAACTCTTCTCGCGGCCGGACTGGTTGTGGACGCTTTCGGGATCCGACGTCGCCGAGCTTGCGCAGGCTGACCAGCAGGTTGCCCAGCTCGGCCTGGACCAGATCACTGCCGAGTCGTTTCGCCTACCGACCCTCGGGCCTCGTCTGCTGAGTCTGCAGGATACACTCGAAAACGGTTCCGGCGCGGCGATGTTTCGGGGCTTTCCAGTCAAAGACTTCTCGGAGGAGCAAGTCTCGCGGATTTTCTTCGGTCTCTCGACGCACCTCGGTACACCTGTCTCGCAAAGTGCCACTGGCGAACGACTGTTTCACGTCCGGGACGAAGGCTTCGGCCTCAATGACCCTCGCGCCCGTGGTCCGAACACAAGCAAACGGTTGAGTTTTCACACGGACCGCTGCGACGTCATCGGCTTCATGTGCCTGAACCAAGCCAAGTCCGGTGGTGAGAACGATGTTGTCAGTTCGGCCGCGCTCTACAACGAAATTCAACAGCGTCGCCCGGACTTGCTGGCTGAACTGATGAAACCGTATTACTACCAGCGACATAATGTCGACCTGGGGAACGCCAGTCCGTACTGTCAGCAACCGGTTTTCTCATTTCGTGACGGACACTTTGCCGGCTGCTTTTTGCGAGTTCTGATCGAACGGGCCTACAGCGCGGGGGATGTCGCCCCAATGTCGGAAGTCCAACGCGAGGCACTCGACTTCCTGGAACAGGTGGCCGAAGAACCCGAACTGCACGTTCGCTTTCGCCAACAGCCGGGCGACATGCTGTTCCTCAACAACTGGGTGACATTCCATCGACGGACCGCGTTCGAAGACTGGCCCGAACGTGAGCGGCGCAGGCACGTCCTCCGCGTCTGGCTGAGCGTTCCCAATAGTCGCCCGCTCGATCCCCTCTTCCGCGACAACTACGGAGCCACGGAAGCCGGTCGGATTCGCGGTGGTATGAGACCGAGTTGACACTGACAACGCCTGCCAGTCTGCCTTGATCGGCGGCTTATTGACTACGAACCGGCCGCAGCACGGGCTTTCTCGAGTTGCTCGCGGCACGCTTTGAGGTAGCCCTCGATCGTCGTCTTTTCGATCGCCCTTTCGTAGTGCGGAATGGCCTCTTTGGCCCGTTCCAATGCCAGATACGTGTCGGCCATCCCCCTGTGCCAGAAATGAGCCAGCAAGTCGTTCCGGAGTTCGGGGCCCACCTTTTCCGCCATGGCGAGCGCCGCCAGCGATTTGTCTCGCTCTTCGGCACGCAGCCACGCGGCCGCTGCGTCCTTCCAGTGTGTTGCGGCTTGCTCCGGCTGTTCGCCAGCCCGCGTCTCCAGGCTCTTGGCCAGTTGGGCTTCGTCTCCGCGTTCCACGTCCTTCAGCACGGCGGCCACCTCCGCCTGGCGCTTCGGATTAGGCTGCACCCGCTTGTAGATGTCGCTCAGGATATACAAGGCCGGCCGACTCCGTGGGTCCTGTTTCAACCGAGATTCGTAAATCTGAACCACCTCGGCATCTTTCCCTCGTTCTCGCGCAAACGAACTCAGGGACCTGGCAACCAGCGACTTTTCGACGGCACTGTCACCATGTTCGAAGATGTAGTCGACCGTTTCGAGCATCGAGCCGATATCCGGAAGTTGGCGGTACGGCTCCATCAGGGCGCGCGACACACGAACTTTAAACTTCGTGTCGTCTGACAATTCAAATGCGGCTTCCAGCGGCGCGCGTGCCTCCGCGTAGCGACGCGCATTGTACAATCGCGCACCGTCACGCCAGGCCTCGTCAGCCGAATTGTATTTGGTCTGAGCCAGACAAAAACTGGGAACCGTCTGCAACATGAGCATGACCACGGCCAGGACCATCACCGCAATAAATGAACGATGTGCGCGACGCATGGGGACCCTCCCAGTAAGAGAACTGACAACACCAGTTGAACGGGACCACTTGAACCGGACCAGCCAATTATCACTTCTTGTGGCGACCGCAGGAAGTCCCTGCCGACTCGAACCTGCGGAACTCATACCCGTCGCGGACTACGATCCCATTCGACTCGGGATCCATACGCTTCGAGTGGATTGCTTCCGACGACGCGCGATGTCGCTCACCGGACATCACCGGACCGCACAACAGTGTGTCAGCTCGCAGGCAAACAGCCGCTCGATTCATCCAGCCCCCGGGCAGATTTCTTCGAATGATTGACCCGAACGGACCACGCCCCGATACTTTCACAGCACGACACTCTGGTTCTGTCCTCTCTCAAATGTCCGGCCATGTCCGAAGAACAACAGACCACCGGGTTCCTGCCCCTGATTGCCAATCTGATTCGGCAACCGTTGATGTGGCTACTGGTCGCAGCTCCGCTGGCATTCGCAGCCGACGCACTGCATTGGGGAGACGTCTGGGTCTTCCTCCTGGCAGGCATTGCCATTGTACCATTGGCAGGCCTGATGGGGCGCGCCACCGAGAACCTCGCGGAAACAATGGGGGCCGGGATCGGGGGGCTGCTCAATGCGACCTTCGGCAATGCGGCCGAGTTGATCATCGCACTGATGGCGCTTCGTGAGGGGTCCAGAATGTACGAACTGGTCGAGGCGTCCATTACAGGCTCGATCATCGGCAACATTCTTCTGGTGCTCGGCCTTGCGTTGTTGTGCGGCGGAATGCGGTACCCCACGTTGACGTTCAACCCGCAGGCGGCCGGCATGGGTTCTACTTTGCTCGCCCTGGCGGCCATTGGGCTGTTGACACCGTCGCTCTACTTTTATGCGGCTAAGGCCCACCCGGCTTTACAGCATGGTCAAGCCCCCATGTCATCGACGGCAGAACTCCAGGCGGAGGAAGTCGCCGTCCAGACTCTCAGCGAAGAAATCGCAGCCGTTCTGGCCATCACCTACGTGCTGAGCCTGGTCTTTTCCCTCCGGACACACAAACACCTGTTCGCGCGTCCGGAGGAGCACCAGCCGACAACGGGCGGACATCACGAACCGGAATGGAATCGCCAGCTCAGCACGACGATCCTACTGCTGGCCACTGTTGGAGTGGCTGTGATGAGTGAGAAACTGGTAGGGTCGGTCGAGCATGCGGAAGAATCGCTCGGCATGAACAGCATCGTCATTGGCGTCATTCTCGTGGCGATCATCGGAAACGCGGCTGAGCACTCCACGGCCATTCTGATGGCGCTCAAGAACAAGACCGACCTGGCGATGAACATTGCCGTCGGAAGCAGTCTGCAAATTGCGATGTTCGTTGCTCCCGTTCTTGTCTTCGCCAGTATGCTCCTCAACGAGACACCACTCGACCTGCACTTCAGCTTAATGGAAACGGCAGCTGTCATTATTTCTATCGCGGCTTTAGCATTGATCTGTCACGATGGACAAAGTCATTGGATGGAAGGTGTGATGTTGTTGGCCGTCTACGCGATTCTTGGACTGGCCTTCTTTCACCTGCCCGCCAGCCATCTTTCCCGCGGAGAAGAACATTCGATGCTGCCAACCATCCCGCAGCCTGTGACAGCACTTCCTGAGCGATTGACCGCGTAGAACAACGAACCAGGCGCAAGCGACTTGTGCCGGACGGCTTTCACATTCGACTCCCAACCCACTGGATTGGACGACACCCCAATGTACATTCACAACGACTTCAACCGACGCCACTTTCTTCAAGCTGCAGCCGCCGGAACCGGCGGACTGGTCTTCGCAGGTCGTATTCCCGCGTTCTCAGCCGATGCCTCCACCGGCCCCATCGAGGGAGAAACGGACCATTTTTATTATCGTCTGGCGCCTTCCTCACCGTATATCGATTCGCAACGTGACAACAAAGCATTCGGTTACGCGGACGGCAAGATCATGCTCTCCGAGGATAACGGTCACACCTGGCCTCACTCTGCAGGCTTCAACGATGCGGCCAACATCACCTTCAGTTGCATCCTGCAGAATGGAAACATCATCTTTGCCACGCGGAAC
>CALJUK010000316.1 GCA_937975745.1 uncultured Planctomycetaceae bacterium
ACCGGACATGGGCGTAATCTATCGCGGCGCCCGCTCCGCCGCCACAGACCGCTTTGCACTCGCTCTGGTTCCATCCTCTGGCCGGGGCCGATCGACCACTCGGCACCTCGCGAACCGAAACCGGACGCAGTCACGACGCAGTCTGCGATATTGAAATCTGCCTTGAGATACGCCAATCTCACTGTCGAACCGTTGTGCATTCACGCCCGCGGAAAATCGTTCCATGCCGACTGCCCTGACTGTCGCCACCCTCCAGTCGGAAGCTCAAGCATTTGCTGCGATCGAATCGACGCACCCCGAGCCGGCGCTGTTCGGTGTGACGGACGGGAAGGCCGTGGGCACTTATTTCGAACAGAAGTTTCGGGCCTACCTGTCTGGAAAATACAGTTTTCGGCCCGGCAATTCAGCAAAGGGCATCGACTTTCCTGAGTTGAGTGTGGATATGAAGGTCACCAGCATCAAGCAGCCTCAATCGTCATGCCCGTTCAAGTCCGCCCGGCAGAAAATCTTTGGGTTGGGATACTCGCTCTTGGTATTCGTCTACGAAAAAACCGACGACCGGCGGAACAGGACCGGAACGCTGAACGTACTGCATACCGTGTTCGTCGAGGCGCGCCGGACGGCGGATTATCAGACCACGATCGGCATCCGTCAGATTCTGGAGAATGAAGGGAACGCAGACGACCTGGTCGCTTACTTCCAGGATCGCAATCTTCCAGTGGATCAGATCGAAGCTCACAACATTGCCGAGGAATTGCTGCGCCAGCCGCCGGAGATTGGCTACCTCACGATCTCGAACGCGTTGCAATGGAGACTGCAATACACTCGAGTGATCGGCAAGGCGGGACAAGTCGAAGGCGTCTTGAGGATTGCATAGCAGCATGCCCACTGCGGTCCAGTCAAAGCGACGAATCGAATTCGGCGATTTTCAGACGCCGCTTCCGCTCGCGCGTCGAGTGTGCGAGGTCGTACGCGAAGAGATGTCAGATCCGGCTTCGGTCGTGGAGCCGACATGTGGTCGTGGGAGCTTTCTGCTCGCCGCGCTGGAAGCCTTTCCATCCCTGAAGGCCGCCTGGGGGTTCGATGTCAATTCCGAACATCTGGACGCAGCACGGTCGTTGCTCAGCCGCGAACGCAACCATGACCACTGGGAAGTTCGGCAACAGGATTTCTTCGCAGCAGAATGGTCCGCCATCCTTGCCGACGTGCCCGATCCGTTGCTCGTCATTGGCAATCCGCCGTGGGTGACCAATGCCGCTGTCGGTTCACTTGCCGGCTCAAATCTGCCGGTGAAGCGGAATCAGCATTACAAGGGACTCGATGCGCTGACAGGGAAGAGCAACTTTGACATCTCCGAGTGGATGCTAATCCGACTGCTGGACGAACTGCAGGGGCGTTGCGCTGTCCTGGCGATGCTCTGCAAGACGACAGTTGCCAGGAAAACGTTGCAGCATGCGTGGAAACATGATTTGATTTCGAAAGCCGAGATTCGCCCCATTGATGCCGCGCAAGAGTTCAGCGCCTCAGTCGATGCGTGTCTGCTCATCTGTCGATTGCCCGGACCGCCGGCGCACCCGGAAGCAAAGGTGTTCGCGGACCTCACCGATCAGCGACCGACCGGGCGGATCGGAATTTGCGACGATCGCATCGTCAGTGATCTGGATGCTTATGAACGCACGCGGCGCCTTGCCGGCAACGGTCCGTTTCGCTGGCGCTCGGGCATTAAGCATGATTGCGCGAAGGTCATGGAATTGGAGCGGACCGGTCGGCGGTTCCGAAACGGTTTGGGCGAACTCGTCGACCTCGAAGACGCTTATCTCTATCCTCTTCTCAAGAGTTCCGACGTAGCCCGCGGCGGCCTCAGCCGGTCCGATCGCTGGATGCTGGTGACTCAACGATCCACCGGGGATGACACACGAGAAATCGCCCGCCATGCACCGCGCACCTGGGAGTATCTTCAGCGGCACGCGGAACGCCTCGATCGCAGAGCAAGCTCGATCTATCGAGGGCGTCCTAGATTTGCGATCTTTGGAGTTGGGCCGTACTCGTTCGCACCTTGCAAAGTTGCAATCTCGTGTCTGTACAAGCGGCTTTCCTTCTGCCGGATCGACTCCACACAGGAACGACCGATCGTCCTCGACGACACATGCGCGTTTCTCTCATTCGACACGGCCGATCAGGCCGACTTCGCGAGCCGGTTGCTCGGTTCTGAGCCCGCGCAGGAATTCTATCGGTCCCGAATCTTTTGGGACGCCAAGCGACCAGTCACTGTCGACGTACTGAGGCAGTTGGACCTGGCGAAATTGGCGCGAGCAATCGCGCCAACTAATGAGTTCTGCGACGTGTGGGAGCGACTGACAGCCGCGCGAGGAAACGCCCAGATGAAACTCTTCTGACCCATCCTCAGAGCCAAACGGGAGAGGCATTGGAACAAAGCCACGGCACACTCGGTCTGCCCGCAAAAAAAAGGCCTCCGTTCCCACGGTCGAGAAGCATACCTTATCAAGGACCATCAACAGGATTCAGCTCGCACCCGTCGTCTCGCCAGTCGAATCACCATGACTCTCTTGGAATAGCGTTACAAATGATGCCCATGCACCATTCAATGATCTTCCCACTCGCTTTCGTCATCTTCCTTGTCCTCACGGGGCATCCCGCCGACGCACAATGGAACTACCCCGTCGACGTCGCCGCGGCCGAGG
>CALJUK010000317.1 GCA_937975745.1 uncultured Planctomycetaceae bacterium
GTCTCCGATTCCGCCTCACTCGTCGGCCTCGACTCCGCGCTTCTCCTCTTTGCCCTCGCGCGTCGACGCGCCAGAGGGGCTGAACTCGATACTCTGGTGGCGGCACCAAGCCTCGACGAGACGGCCGATGTTGGACTTCTGCGCCTCGTGGGTGCGCGATGGGCTCATGAGCTCGAGCCTCCCCTTCAGGTAGACGATCCGCGGGACGGCCTTGCCCTGCCGCATCTCCAGATGCCGCTGCAGATCCGCCCACGTGGCATTGTTCAGGACGACGATGTGGTCGTGCTGGTCGGGCGGCTCGCTCACGGGGATGGCTCGCTGCGCCATGCGGACCTAATTACAGAGGGGGTGGTTGGCGCAGTCGGCGCAGCTGCAGCCTTCGTAGTATGGATCGCAGACGCCGCTGTTGTTGCACTGCTGATTGCAGACCTGTTCGTTCTGGCAATCCGGGCAGACGCAGTCGTCGCTCTCCTGGCAGCCGGGCTGATCGTTGCAGCCGACGCAGAGGCATTCGTTCTCGAGCTCGTCGGCGCAGAAGTTGGCGAAGCCGCACTCGATGTCGCCGGGGTCGTTGCCGCCCATGCCGTTGCCGCCGCCGGACGTGGTTACCGTGGTCGTGACTGTGCTGGCGGCCACCGTCGTCGTCGTGGCGGTGGTGCTGTTGGGGGAGCTGGAGCTCGACGAGCTACTCGAGGAGCTGTTCGACGAGTTCCTGATGTTCCGTCATGGTGCGAGGCTCCTGATTTGTGCCCTCGGGAAACGAGTCTGCTGGCCCGTCAGTCTGAAATCGGGCGGACGAACGGGTCAGCATAATACGGCTGGCCGAAAACTGGAACCGATCACCGCGACTTCTACAGGAACGGCCGTCTGGCTGTGCATGACCGTGGATCGCCTGTGGAAGTCTGGACTTCGGTCTGCGCGATTCCGCGAAGAGAGTGGCTGCCCCGTATTGGCTCGTGAAATCGGCCTATTCCGGGACGCGCGAGCGAATCTCCACGGTCCGCCCAATACGGGCCGATTCGAGCCCTGCCAGCATGATCTCCGTGACATGGCGGCTCATCGCGGCGTTGGCCAGTGGCGGCTGCTGCCCCGAACGGATGCATTCGACCCAGTGCTCGTGTGCATTCTGCTGTGGGTAGCCCGACAGATCGACGCTTTCTTCGGTCAGCGGTGCGTCCTCATCGACGAGGGAACTGGGGCGATAGCAGGTCAGTCCGGCGTCTCGTGTCGGGCAGACAAGCTTTCCCCGAGTTCCATGCACCGCGAACTCGGCGGTCGGGGCCGCATCGCATAAGCACGTCTCGGGCACCCCAAACGCGCCGGGTCCCCCTCGCACGAGCCCGTCCCTGCTACTCCCGCCTGGCCGGTTTCGAATTCCATTAGCAGTGCGGCCGTCTCTTCCTATCGGGTCGGTTTCGCGACGGTCTTCAGTTTGGCCGTTACTGCGGCAACGGAACCGACCAAGGTCACCAGATGAGAGATGGCGTACACGCCCATGTCAAAGAGTGCTCCGACGTCAGCCTGGTCAGCATCAAAGAACCAGAGTGCGTCCGCTGGCTTTTCTTCGAGAATCTCCTGAATGCCGGCGTAGTAGACCTCGGGCCCACCGTGGCTGTAGCGGCAATGGGCCGCGGAAACTGTCCCCAGGCCGCCACTCTCAATGATCTCCCGAGCTGCCAGGACCTGCGGGCGGGAAGAGTAAGGGAGGGCCAGCACGATGCGGTCTGTCTTGTCGACCGCGTCGACGAATTGGTCAGCCTCGGCGAGCGATGTGCTGAGCGGTTTCTGCATCAGCAGATGCTTTCCCGCCGCCAGGACTTTCAGACCCCACTCGACATGCAGCGGATGTGGTAAGGCGACGACGATCGCGTTCACGTTTGGATCATCGACGACCGCCTGATAGTCCTGCGTATTCCGCGGCACGTTAAACTTGCGACACAGCGTTTCCAGTCGCGATGCCTTGCGACCGCCAATCAAGTCGACGTAGACACCGTCGATTGCCTGCAACTGCGGAAGATGTAGTTTGGCAGCGATGCCGCCAGCTCCAATGATTCCGACGCGCAGTTCCTCCATTCTGGTTCTCCGTTGTGAATGTCTCGAATGCCGTGTGGCATAGTTGCAGCACGATGAAAACTGTTAGTGTCTGACCGATTGCCAGCTTACCCAATTTGGCGGCCGATTGCGTCTCTGTTAGTTGGTCGCTAACGTTAAACCGCATCGGCGTTCACAGTGACGCACCCAGTTCGTGCCAAATGATTGAAGGAGGAATACTTCCATGGCTGACGTCAGTCTGCAACTGCGGGAAAACGGTCCGATTCTTGTGACGGGACCGATCACTCTCACCGATCACCAGGGGAACCAGTTTGACTTGGGCGGGAAGACCACCATTGCCTTGTGTCGTTGCGGCCATTCGTCCAACAGACCGTTCTGCGATGGAACGCACAAGACTTGTGGCTGGGTTGCGGCGGACATGGCCCCGGAGTCGACTTAGTCGTTCTGTTAGCCTCGACAGGATCCTCTCTTTAGCGTGAAAGGTCCCGGCCATGCGGGCTACTGTCCGATGCGCGGTGTTGATTGCGGCAATCTTCACGCCGTTCCAGGCTTTGGTGCTGGCTCAGGCTCCGCCGCCAGAGATTCAGGCTGAATTGCAGCAACAGCAGGAACTGCTGACATCGGCGATCGAGTCGATCCCGGAGACGCCTCACTCTCGTGAGTATCTCCCCGATGTGGCCATCTATGCCAAGGCGGCCGACTGGATCATTCGGCATTCCGAGTTCTACCGTCCGGACTACGTTGACAAGACGCGCGAGGCGCTTCAGACCGGTCTGGAGCGGGCCAAACTGCTGGCCGATGGACAGGCACCCTGGGTCACTGGAACCGGCGGCCGCACATTGGCGTATCGTTCGAAGCTGGACGGCTCGTTGCAGCCTTATGGTTTGTCCCTTCCTGAGGGTGTCGATCCAAACGACGCCCGGCAGTGGCCGTTGTATGTCGTACTGCACGGCCGAAACGGTCGACTGACCGAGGTCAGTCACATTGCTACGCATGACGGCCGGCCTGTTGCCGAGGGGCAGCAATGGATCCAGCTGGATGTCTTTGGCCGGGTCAACAATGGCTACCGCTGGGCCGGTGAAGTCGACGTGATGGAAGCGATCGCCGACGTCCAGCGCCGGTATCGGATCGACCGCAAGCGGATTACGCTGTGGGGCTTCTCGATGGGAGGGGCCGGGGCGTGGCATCTGGGGCTACATTATCCGTCGATGTGGTCATCTGTCGGCGCCGGAGCCGGTTTTGTCGACACGTATCTTTACCAGAAAATTGAAGAGCCACTTCCCCGCTATCAGCACTTGCCGTTGCGGATCTACGATGCTGATCGTTACGCCCTGAATGCGGCTGACGTGCCGGTCATTACCTACGGTGGTGAACTCGACGCGCAACTTGTGGCGAGCACGCAAATGCGCGACGCGGCCCGCGAGCAGGGTGTCGAAATCGAGTTGCTCATCGGGAAGGGGATGGGGCACAAGTTCAATCCGGAGAGTCTGGAAAAATTTATGGCCTTTCACGCCGAACACTCGCGCAAAGGCCGGCCGGCTTATCCGGGATTGAGATCCATCCGCTTCGTCACGTACACGCCGAAGTACAACGAGTGCGAATGGCTGACGATCAACGAGATGTTCAAGGTTTATCAGCCCGCCATTGTCGAGGGAGAAGTTCGCGACGACGGAACGCTGGTTTTGAAGACGCAAAATGTCGCCGTCATGCAGATTGCACGCGATGTCGCTTACCGGGCCGAGATTGACGGCTCGGAACTCCCCTTGTCCAGTGCTGCCGACGGGCTTCTGCCGACGGTTTATTTCGTGAAATCTGGAAGAGATTGGGATGTGCTCGATTACGAGTCGTCGCGGGACTATGTCCGCAAACCGGACGTCCGCAAACGCCACAATCTGCAAGGTCCGATCGATGATGCCTTCATGACGCCGTTTATCTGCATTCGTGGGACCGGAAAACCGTGGGATGCCAACCTGCAACAATGGGCCGACTGGACGCTTCAGCGGTTCACTCGCGAGTACGACAAATGGCTTCGGGCCGAACTGCCCGTCATGGACGACACAGAGTTCAATGCAACGCCCAAAGAACAGGCGGATGAGTTACTCCAGAAGAATCTGGTGCTGTTTGGCGATCCGGGTTCAAACGAGATCCTGGCTCGTCTGCTGGATATGCTGCCGATCGAGTGGAGTGACTCAGAAATCACTGTCGCCGGAAAGTCCTACCCGACGGGCACCCATGGCTTGGCGATGATCTTCCCCAATCCGCTCAATCCCAAGCGATACGTGGTGATCAATTCGGGGCACACGTTCCACGAGGATCAGTTCCGGGCATCGAATGCGCAGTTGTATCCCCGGCTGGGGGACATTGCGGTTCTCAAGTTCACGCTGAATGCCGATGGAACATTCTCGGAAGAGACCGTCTGGGCGGAACTGTTCGACGACAACTGGGAGCTGGAGTGAGGTCGGCCCGCGTTCGAGTCGGTTGAGCAAGTCCATCGGAGGCGCGGGTTGTGGCGGCGTCATCTGCCTGATTTGCAGGTTATTTCGCGTTCCAACGCTGCCACAGTTGACCGCAACGCGGACTAGAGCGCGCTGCGCGTTGATGTGGCGCGATCTGCGGAGCTTAGGTAAAATTC
>CALJUK010000318.1 GCA_937975745.1 uncultured Planctomycetaceae bacterium
GAATGGTCGTCCCGGCTGATGTGTCCACCGATCCCGACAGAACGCTTTTTCCGCAGACGTCCTTCCCCCGAGCCGGTCCCACGCTGGTAATAGAAAACCTGACCCTCGTGGCGGAAGATGCAGTAGGGAATCAGTTGTTTGTAGCTGGGGTCTTCCTCGACAGCGTCGCGGGGGAGATAGCTGGTATGTGCCGGGTCGAGCAGAATGCTGAGGTAGCGGTCTGGCTCGCCACAGAAGCCTTCGAAGTAGCCCACTTCGCGGAAGAGCATCGTGGGGACGACCAGGACGTGTTCGACGGTCGTGGCCGTCTCGGGGGTAGAATTCTCGGGCATGCCGCCTCTCCTCCGTGAAAGTGGTTGCGTGATGTCATTGCGGACCACTGCCGCCAATGCCCACAGTCTGGCCGCTGGCGATGGGGGATGCCAGCCCACGGCCTGGATTTTCTGGCTCCCATTTCATTCTTGGCCGAGCAATTCGTCGATCTTCCCGCCGATGTCGTCGGCCCGCATCAAAGTCGCGCCGATCAGCATCGCCCGGACGCCGGCGGCCTGCAGGCGGAGTACGTCTTCGCGCGTGCGGATGCCGCTTTCGCTGACGAACAGGCAGTCCTGCGGAACCTGCCGGACCAGATCGAGCGAGTGTTGCAGATCGGTTTCAAACGTCCGCAGGTTTCTGTTGTTCACGCCCAGCAGACTCGGTTCGAGCGCCAGCACCCGATCGAGATTGTCGGGTTCGTAGATTTCAATCAGCGATTCCATCCCCAGTTCGGACGCATAGAAGTACAAGTCGCGCAGCCGGCAGTCGTCCAGACATTCGGCAATCAACAGAATGCAGTCGGCTCCGGCGACACGCGCTTCGAGAACCTGGTACCGGTCGAGCAGGAAGTCTTTGCGGAGCAGGGGGGGATCGACCCGCTGACGAATCGACGTCAGATAGTCGAGATGCCCGCGGAAGAATGTCTCGTCGGTCAGCACGCTCAGGCAGTGGGCCCCCCGCGACGCGTAGAGATCGGCAATCTGCTCCGGGTTGAATTCCGGGCGAATCAAGCCGGCAGATGGCGACGCCTGCTTCACCTCGGCAATTAGCCCCATTCCATCGGCCGCGGTAAGGGCCTCGCAGAAGTCACGGACCGGAGGCGCATCGGGCAGGGCTGCTTCCAATTCAACCAGAGGCCGCCGCGCGCGGGCCTGTGCGATATCAATTTGCTTTTGCGCGAGGATCTTCGTCAGGACGTCTGTCACGAAATGTCTTGCTCCGGTGGATCACTTCAACAAGAGAGAAACTGACTGGCCGACACGTCGGAATCATACTCCGCCCGGTGCGATAACCCAAGCCGCGGCAGCAGGTTTGCGGCCGCGCGGGAAGTTGGAAGGAATGTCGTTTTGTCGTGGGATCTCAGCTGTGAGAATCAAGGCTCGAGCGAAGTTTCTGTCTTATTTTGTAGACAAACAACTCAGCGGTAGTTAGAATCGCCATGGCTGTAGGTAGTCTTCTCTATGTGGGTCGGTTCAGGCCTACTTCCCGTCAGCGAATTTTTTCAGGGTGTGCGCTCTGCACCCGGACCGGTTTTGGTCGTCTCTTTTAACCCATCGACGAATTTCGAGGAGGTTTCATGAAACGCTCTACGCGCCGTCGCGGCTTCACACTCATTGAGCTGCTTGTTGTGATCGCAATCATAGCGATTCTGATCGCGCTGTTGCTCCCCGCTGTCCAGCAGGCCCGGGAAGCAGCCCGGCGATCGCAGTGCAAGAACAACCTCAAGCAACTGGGGTTGGCGATGCACAACTACCACGACGTCCACAAGATGTTTCCGCCCGGGTATGTCGACCTACGGGGGCATTCGGGGAACACCGTGATCGACAACGTCGGCCACTGGTCCTGGTCGGCTTTCATTCTGCCTTTTGTTGACCAGGCTCCGCTCTACAACAAGCTGAACGTCGGCCCGATGACAGCCACCGATTCCGTGACAGCCAATACGGCAGTGATGAGCGCCCGTTACGAAGTCTTTCGCTGCCCGTCGGATGACGGCCCACGGAGCAACGCGCGTGACGGCTACAAGATCCTCAACGTGACCGGTTTGTCGGACGACCAGAACAGCGCCAACTGGCTCAAACTCTCGACCAGCAACTATGTCGCTGCCAACAATACGGTCGACCCGGATAGCTCTTCGGCGATGAAGCAAGGCCGAGCATCGACACGTAACGATGGGAACACGGGAGCCACGGGTGCCTTCTACCGCGACAGTTCCCTGAGCGTCCGCGACTTCTTCGACGGCACGAGCAACACCATCCTGATCGGTGAGCGGTACTATCTGTACCAGGGAAACAGTCTGTACGCCGGCGCTATGTTCGCTGTCCGGGATGCCAATGCGGGTGGCCCGCCGTCCGCCAATCTGCACGGGATGAGTGGTGCCTTCGGCAGTGCCGACTACGCCATGAACCCCACCAGTTCGTCGGCAGCGGAAGCCTTCAGCAGTCCTCACGAAGGAGGCGTGCACTTCCTGTTCGGTGACGGGCGCGTGCAATTCCTCAGCGAGAACATCGACCACGATACCACCACGGGGCTCGTTGATAGCACCTTCGAGCAACTGATCGCAGTGGAAGACGATCTGCCGGTCGGTGAATACTAATTCCACTTCTTACGCTGTATTACTGCTGCAGTTGTCTTTCGAATTCGTCTGATTTCATTCGTCCCCACGATTGCAGGGGGCACTGTCGAGGAGCCTGATTTATGAGGTCCATGAAGAAAATTCGCCGTAATGGCTTCACACTCATCGAACTGCTCGTTGTCATCGCGATCATCGCGATCCTGATCGCGCTGTTGTTGCCGGCTGTCCAGCAGGCCCGCGAGGCGGCCCGCCGCAGTCAATGTCAGAACAATCTCAAGCAGATTGGTTTGGCGCTCCACAACTACCACGATGTGCATCGCATTTTTCCATATGGATACAACACCGTGCCTCCGGCGGGTTGCACCGACGGCACGGAAGACGTTCGGACTGGTTGGGGATTCTTCATTCTGCCGTTCATCGACCAGGCTCCGCTCTACAATTTCTGCACCGCCAACGGAGCCAGTGACTGCCTCGTCTGGTACAGCACACCGGCCTTGACTGCCGCCAACACCGGGGCCAACACGGTTCTGC
>CALJUK010000319.1 GCA_937975745.1 uncultured Planctomycetaceae bacterium
TTCGGCAGCACACGCGGCACGTTCGTCGCCTGGAATCAAGCACCACTGCATTTCTTTTACTTCTTGCCACTGCCACAAGGACAGGTGTCGTTCCGCCCAACTTTGGGGTCGGCATTACGAATCGGATCGATCGTCTTGGATTCCTGTCCCGGTTCGAGAGGCGCGTTGCCGCTGGCTGACTCCGACGGAGCGTCAGCCGTGACCGATGCGGCCTCGTCATGCCGTGTCGATGTAATCCGCCACAGCGAACCGACGAAATCGGGGCTCTCCTTCTCCAGCCGGAAGATCGCCCCGGTGACCTGCTGTCCAATGCGATCCCACATTCCTTCGAAGGCCTTCATTCCTTCGCGTCGGTATTCGACCTTGGGGTCCTTCTGGGCATAACCGACCAGTCCAATGCCGGCCCGGAGATGGTCCATGTAGTACAGATGGTCTTTCCAGGAGGTATCGAGGACGTCGAGAATCAACGCCCGTTCGGCCTGGCTGAGTTCGGGGCGATAGCGACTGTCGTACTGCTGCTGCAACTTGGTACGAACGTCCCACTCGGAGAGTTGACTGAGCTGGTCAACCGACAGGTCGGTCTGTAGTTGCTCATGCCCCCACTGGGCCAGTTTTGCCAGCGCCTGTTCATCCGGCGGCTTGACGGCGTGATGCGACAGTTCCTGTCCGTTCTCGCTTTCGTCATGCTTTGGCGAATGTCCAAAGGCCTGGGAGATCAACTCATCGGCGCGGTTCATCACGTCGCCGTTGACGAAGTATTTGCGGCTGCAGTCCGTCAATTCCGCCTCAATCTGCTGCCGCGACTTGCCCCGCAATGCTTCAACGTCCAGCTGGGTTCGGAACCGGTTATTGGCCCAGCGGACAAGTCCGTCGCGATCATACTTCTCGCCTGAACTTGCCTGCTCGGCAAGGAAGTTGGTCATGCCAACAGCGACCGGGAAACCGATCTCTTTGGAATGATACATCTGCCGCAGTCGGTCGACGATGAGTTCCTGGGCATCGCTCGCCGCCAGGCCAGAGAGTTCTTTCGGATCAATCTCCAGGACAAACTGCTGCCCCAACCAGCCGGCGAGTGACTGCTGGGGAAACTCCTCCGCCAACAGCGTCTCGCATTCGGAGAACTGATACCGTTTGATGGCTTCTTCGGCACGCTGGGCCAGGTGTTCTTCGATTTCGTCGCGGGCAAACTTCTTCAACTCGCGATCGTTGGTGTTCAGGCCGAACTGCGTATTCATCCACCGCGACAGAGCACCCCAGTTCCACTCGCGTTCGTCTTCGACGTCTTCGGGGAGGTTTTCTTCCAACTGCTCGCGGATTTGTTCGTGGGCCTGCAGGACACACTGGTCGTGCAGGTATTCTTCCAACTGCGTCTGATCCATCTGATTGATGGCTGACGGCGAGATGTCGATATGGAACGTCTGCCGCGACCACTCAACGATCGTCCGCCAGCGGTACCCGGGATCGAGAAAGTGTTCGAGAGCCCGCTCAACCTGCCGGGAAATCATCTCCAGGATCAGTTCGCGGCAGTTGGAGCCGTCGAGAATCTGCTGCCGGTACGAATAGACGCTCTTTCGCTGCTCGTCCATGACTTCATCATATTCGAGCAGATGCTTACGAGCTTCGAAGTGACGTTCTTCGACTTTCTTCTGGGCGCCTTCGATTCGACGGGTCACCATACCACTTTCGATGGCTTCCCCTTCCTGCATTCCCAATCGTGTGAGCAGGTTCTTCACCCATTCGCCGCCGAAGACCCGCATCAGGTCGTCTTCGAGCGACAGGAAGAACCGGCTGGAACCGGGGTCCCATTGCCGACCACTTCGGCCGCGCAGCTGCAAGAAAATGCGGCGTGCCTCGTGCGGTTCGGTCCCAATGACGTGCAGACCACCGACCTCGGCCACCTTGCGGCCTTCGGTTTTCATTCCCTCGCGGTCAGCGATCTCGCCCGAGACACGATCCCATTCCGACTTGGGGACATCCAGGCGGGAATCGTAGGTCTTTCGCAGTTCCTCCCACGCCAGGTGTTCGGGGTTTCCGCCGAGGATGATGTCGGTACCACGACCAGCCATGTTGGTGGCGATGGTGACCGCTCCAAGACGGCCTGCCTGAGCGATAATTTCGGCCTCACGCTCGTGATTCTTCGCGTTCAGAACGTTGTGCTCGATGCCGTACCGTGACAGCATCTTGCTGAGATGCTCTGATTTCTCGATCGACACCGTACCGACGAGAATCGGACGGCCCTGTTCGTGTACTTCGCGAATTTCGTCAACGACAGCTTTCCACTTCTCCTTTTCACTTCGAAAGACGACGTCCGGCGCGTTGATGCGCTGCATGTTGCGGTTGGTCGGGATGTTCACCACGTCCAACTTGTAGATCTTCCAGAACTCGTCCGCTTCCGTCATGGCCGTACCGGTCATGCCGGCCAGCTTCCGATACAGCTTGAAGTAGTTCTGCAGCGTGATCGTGGCGAGCGTCTGATTCTCTGCTTTGACGGTGACGCCTTCTTTGGCTTCGACAGCCTGGTGCAGACCGTCACCCCACTGACGCCCTGGCATCAGTCGACCGGTAAAGTCATCGACAATAACGACTTGCCCCCCCTGCACCACGTAGTTGACATCACGTTTGTAGAGGTGGTGGGCTTTCAGAGCGTTGTCAAGCAGGTGAGGCCATTCCATGTTGCCGGCCGTGTAGAAACTCTCGACCCCGGCCAATTCTTCTGCGTGGCGGACCCCCTCTTCGGTGAGATGGCAGGTGTGCTCCTTCTCTTTCACCTCGAAGTGCTCGCCCTTGCGCAACTGCCGGACGATACGATCGGCCTTGGAGTACTTGGTGACGTCGTCATGGGCCGGGCCA
>CALJUK010000320.1 GCA_937975745.1 uncultured Planctomycetaceae bacterium
CCGGGGGGCGGTTGATCAACGTCGGAATGCTTCCGGGCTATGAAGTGACGGCCGACCCGTTCCGTTTTCGTGACAAGCCCCGCCGTTAACCCCCGTGCAAGTCTCTGCCGAGGGTAAGCCTTGGCCGGACGGCCTTCCGGACGTCAATGGACGGACTCCGGCGTTGTGGAGAGCGCGTCGAGTTGCTCGACCACCCGTGCGGACAGTCCCTCTCCAACCTGCTCTTCGTCGCCGACAATCACGTGGGCTCCGGCAGACTTGAAGTCAGCCTGATGCAATTGATATCGCGAGCGGACAACAATTCTTGCCGACGGCGCCAATGCGCGGCAGTGCATCAACGCTGCTAAAGCAGTCGAACGTGAAGGAAGCGTGATGACGATCACGCTGGCCTGACGCAGTCCCGCATGTTCGAGAACTTCTAACTGGGTTGCGTCGCCGATCTCGGCGACGAGGCCCATGGCTTCGGCAGCGACCTTCGATGCGTAGTTGAGGTCAATCACCAATCCTGGCCGATTCCGCTGCACCAGCGCCCGCCCGACGGCCTGGCCGGCTGGTCCAAATCCCAGAATGACCGTTTCCGGATGACGGCCAACCTCTCCCCCGTCACGTACGGGCAGTGTATTGCCCGTCCAGCGCTGCAGCCAGAACGCTGCCTGCGGAGCAAACTGGATCAGGTACGGTGTCGCAAACAACGTCGTGATCGCGCTGGAAACAAACAGTGTGTACTGTTCGTCAACCAACAGTCCGTGTTCTTTCGCAATGTCCCCCAGCACGAACGAGAATTCACCCACCTGAGAAACACACAAGCCACTGGCAAGTGCAACTCCACTGCCTTGGCCAAGAACGCGAAAGATCCCGAAAAGGACGACAGTCTTGACACACAGGATGACGGCCGCCAGTCCCAGGACCTGGCCCAGGTGGCCTCCAATCCAGATCGGATCGGCCACCATCCCGACGGCTCCAAAAAAGAGAGTCAGCAGGACAACACGCAGCGAAGAAATATCCGAACGGATCTGCGTCGCAAATGGCGAGCTTCCGAGAAACATGCCGGCCAGAAACGCTCCCAATGCCGGTGAGAGACCGGCGGCATGTGCCGCCCAAGTCGCGCCCAGACCAACAACGACAGCCAACAGAACCGTCAGCTCGCGGTTGCGTTCCACCGATGCGGCCAACAGAAGTCGGGCCGCCAGGAAATGAAGGACAACATACAGGACCGCCACAAGGGCGACAGCCAGTCCCAGCGTACGACTGATGTTGAAGGCCACATCACTGACTGTTCCTCCTTCCGAAAGAACCGCCAGCAGAAGTGTCAGCGGGACGACGGCCATATCCTGCACAAGCAGGATCGCCAGCGAGTTTCGACCGTGAATACTCTCGATCTCGCCCTGATCGACCAGCACCCGCAGGACTGCGGCCGTACTGCTCAGGCTGATCATCGCGGCAATCGTGACGGCTGCCGGCATGCTGGTCAGCCCCCACGCCACGCCTCCCGCGACAGCCAGTAGGCCGGTCACAACCACCTGGGTGACTCCCGCGGCCAATAGGCGCCCCCCCAACCTTGACAGGCGACGCCACGAAAATTCCAGCCCCAGACTGAACAGCAGCAGCGAGACACCCAGTTCGGCAATCGCTTCGATGTGTGACTCTGCCTGAATAACTCGGAAACTTCCAGGGCCTCCCAGAACCATACCAGCCAGAAGGTAGCCGACCAGTGGACTCTGGCGAATCCGCGAACAGATGCTGCCGAAGAGCAAACAGACTCCCAGCAGAACAACGACCTCGCCAATCAGGCTCCACGATTCCATTCAACTTCCTGAAGTACGTGTAAGAACAAACAGCTGCGCACCGACTTTGCCAATCGACCGAGAGAACTGGCGCGGTTCCCTCGGCGAAAGCGCAGTGTGGGGATCGTAGTCAGCTGATTGCGGAAATGCGACAGCCAGAGGGAATATCGAGCGGGCTGCACCCAAGAGTGCGGCTTCTAGCGGCATCATTTTCCTGATTTGCAGATCATTCGGCATGCAAACGCCGCCACAGTTATCGTCAATGCGGACTATTTCAGCGGCGGGAATCTCGCAGAGTAAAGGACGGCGCGATGGCGGTTGTCGTCGTAGGCAAAGTGCAGCCACTGACCATCGGCCGAGACAACACCATCCGGATAATTCAGTCGACCTTCGGGCGCAGGTAGGTGACGCGGATCTTGGCGTGGCCGACGGCAATAAGCTCCCTATGCCAAATGGCTGCCATGCGAGGAATTGCTAACAATTCTGAGACGGCCCAATGCGTTGCCCGCGTTACTCCATGGCGAACGTAAATTCGTTCGGCTGTTTGGAGTGGACCGTCACCTTGAATCCCGAGGTGTCGATCCGGCTATACTTCTCGGGAATGTTCTCCGGCCGTGGTGGGGCGGAAAGTTCGTTCCCGAAGGCATCCATTCCCCCTACAAACCGGGGTGGTAAAATGGCAACTTTGTAATGGCCCGTCGGCATCATCAACTCGAACGAGCCGTCGGAAGCCAACTCGGCGGATGTTGCCCTCCCCAACTCGGGGTAACGGAACGTCACCTCTCCCGCCGAGACTGGCTCGCCACGGTAAGTGACCGTTCCCTTGACGGATACGACGGGGTCGTGCTGTGCGCAGCCGGTCGCCAAAGTCGTCACGATGGCAATGGCTATGCAACAACGCATCGTCAGCATCGGCGGAAGCCTTCACTCGGGGAACGACGAACACATCCCAGCATCCGTCTGACGGACACCGGACCGCCAGCACATTAGGAACTCATCGATTTCATGAATCAGAATTCACCCAGCACGTTGCCGTCGTTACGGTCACAGAGATTCAACAGCGTAG
>CALJUK010000321.1 GCA_937975745.1 uncultured Planctomycetaceae bacterium
AGAATTCTGTTTCGCCCATGCTGGTCTCTCCTGCGGGTACATTCGGTGTATCGTTACTGTCCGTGCTCTCTTCCGAGAGAGCCCCGGTGATTCTCAGCCCACCTGCGAATTCCTGACAGTGGCTCGGTCGACGACCGCGGAGACAATGGCGCCGCCGCCTCACGTTCCGGGAACAGCCCCTGCCAATCGTTCTCCATTGCCCGGTGAATCGCCTTGACCGCAACAACTGGACCGTAACTGGCGAGCTTGTTCAGCATCGCCGAACAGGCCCGCTGAGAAATCCGCTTCTTCGCTTCGGTGCGGTATTGCACCCATTGGAACCACGCTCGTATGAAATCAGCCGTCTGCAGATTCAGCGGAAGGTCGGCCGTCGTTGCGTCGTACGGTGGCTTGCGCTTCCGTGACTTTGACTTGGCACCGCTTTTCTTCGCCATCGAGCCACTGTCCGAAGAAAAAACCCGCGCGGGTGGGACATGATCTGCGCATTGCAGACCAACCGGCGGGCGGAAGTTGAATTGAGTTGTCCCGTCGTCCCACACGCCGGGTGTCACGTTGTAGCCAACGACGCAGAGTGCGTCAAGATAGTGCAACAAACTTTTTACGGTAGCAGCCGGCGCTTGGATTCTTTCGGGGCGGCTGTCGTCTTGGGCTTCGGCTTGTCGGCCTCGACCTGGCCGGACTCCAGCTCTTCATTAAAGAGATCCCGGCGTCCGAGCTGGCGGGGTGGATTGTATTCGCCGATCGTAGCAGGCTCATCACTCTTGACTCGCATCATCGACAGGAACCCGTCCTGTCCCCGCCGCTTCATCTCGTCGAGCGCGTTGTTCCAGTCCTGCAGACTGCAGCCTCCGGTGTGCGGGAACCGCTTCTCACACAATGGCGCCAGCCAAGCTGGTTTCATGTGGTATTCGAACTGCGTGACTCCGCAGGCGCAGGTCTGAGTGAGGATGTCGAACGCGTGTCCGTGCTTGATGCGAGCAAACTCAGTCGCATCCCCTGCCGTCATCGGCTTCTTAGACAGGAACGCCCGCTTGTACTCGCCGAACATGTCATCCGGACCGGGCCCGAAACCCCCGACCGGCGCACCAGGACGGGAGTCGGCGATCGCCTGAATGAGCGGATGAAGAGGCGGCATCATTCACGTCCCACAAAGTATCCATCCCAGCGCTGCCAGAGATCCCGGAGCATCACCAGCCGCACCTCGCACGATCGAGACACGGTCGGGAACTCATTGCTCGACCACGCGTTGGCAATCATCTCCTGATCCTGCAGGGGATCCTGCAATTCTCCAACACCATACCAGCGGCACACGTCCGAAAGCGTGTGCGGATAGATGCTCGAACCGACGACGTGCTTGTCCAGACGCTCGACTGTCAGATCTCGAATCGTGCCCTTGTCGATACCGCAGATCAGGGACCTGGCGATGAACATGCTCGACGGGTCGCCCCACGAAACGATGTGCGGTGAGTAGTCGGCCATCCGCCAGAACAGCGCGAGCAGCGCCCGCTCAGTGACATCAGCGTTGGCCGTCTTCTGTCCGACGACGACGGTGTGGATCGCACCCTTGCCACGCGCGAACGACAGCGCACACACAGACGCGAACTCAGGCGTCATGCTGGTCTCGTCGATCCGCTGGTAGATCCGCATGGATGCCTCGTTGTCGCCGTTGATTCGGTTGTCGAGC
>CALJUK010000322.1 GCA_937975745.1 uncultured Planctomycetaceae bacterium
TATCCGACGCGCGACAAAATCTCCACAGCGAATGAGTTTGTGAAGAAAAGTTTAGAGGGCACGCCGATTGGCGGAGGTTTTCCCAAACAGCCAACCGCGGGCCAATCCACCCGTGAATTCTGTTACTTCCAAACATCGGCATGCGAGCGGACACAGCGAAAGCCGACCGCGTCACTCGTCTCGGGAGTGGCGATCCGGGACGTCGACGTCAGCCGACCGAATGGATCGCGCCAGGAACCTCCTCGCATGACATGGGCCGTTTTTTTCCCCTCTTTTACCCGTGGGCGACCGTCAGTCGGGGCGTCGGCGTAGTCTTCGGCCCAGGTATCGGCGGTGAATTCCCACAGATAGCCATGCACATCGTACAGTCCCCAGGGATTCGGCTGCAGTGCCCCGACGGGAGGATCGTTTCCCGCAGCATTCCCGGTGTGCCAGCCGTATTTGTCGAGGATTGCCGCCTGTGTTCCGGTCTGTCCGGGGGCCTGGGCCGCATCCCCGAAACTGTAACGCGTCGTCGTACCAGCGCGACAGCAATACTCCCACTCGGCTTCGCTGGGAAGGCGGATGACCTCGTCCTCGCCGATCAGCTTCGCCGACTGCAGCTTCTTCGTCAAAGAGGCACAAAACTGGTTCGCTTCCGCCCAGGTCATCATCTCGGCTGAGTTCCGCGGCCCTTTCCACCGGCTGGGGTCGTTGCCCATGACGGCGGCGTACAGGTTCTGCGGAACTTCGTAGCGGGCGATTGAGAACGAGTAGTCGAAGGTGACTTTGTGTTCCGGCCTTTCGCTGGGCTCGCCGCTGTCGCTGCCCATCTGAAACGACTTGGGGAACTTTCCCTTGCCGGGCGTGATGACAATGAGCTCGTCGACAAATCGCCGATACAACGCCTGTTCGCCGTCGGCTGGTTTCGCATCATCGGCAGCCTCGACCAATGTCGCACACAGTCCGACCAGGAGCATCAGACACGCAATCGACCGGACACCACTGGCCGAAATTAATGCGGGGAAACTTCTCATCACCGTTGTGCACTCGACATCAGAAAGGCGGCAACCAACCTGTCACACCAACAAAGACGCGGAGGAGGGCCAAACGTAACGATGTAAAAGAGGCTAACCCTCTCTGTCGAGTGACGCAAGGATCGGCAGTCACGTGACGGCTGCCCACAGCGTTTTCGCCCCCAGGGGGACACAATGCGGAATGACGCCGCCCCCTCGACACCTGCCATAAGACACGGATTCTAGTGGATTGTCGCGCTCGCCGCTGTGGGGACGATCAAACTGCTGGTCGACTGCACTGTCTTACCCGTGTCGACCGCTTTCCGCAGGCCATCCAGGAGCATCGTCTTGGTGTAGGCGTCTCGGATGATAATCGGCTGCCGCGGATTGCCGGCTGGGAAGATGACCGTCAAGGGAACGCTGATGCTGTCGAATCGATTCAGCCATTCCTTGATTTCTTCCGACTCGAGCGTGTAGTCGGCGTACATCGGAATGATGTCGTGTTGTCGCACAAGTTCCAGTGTCTCGCGTGTATTGAGCGCGACAGTTTCGTTCGTTTTGCAAACCAGACACCAGTCGGCAGTAAAGTCGACCAAAACGGTCTTCTCTTCAGCCAAAGCCGAGTGTAGTGTGGTCGTCGCAAAGTCGCCGCAGGGCAGTCCCGTCGCGCTCGGCCGGGTGAGGGTGGATCCATCGACGCACATTCCCCCCGTCACCGCCAAGGCTGTCAGACGGACAGCCATTTTGTGTCGAATGTGCGTACTGTGATCGTAGAGATTTCCGACCATCCACAACCCAAAAGCAATTCCGAGCAGCATGACCAACAGCGGAATGACGAAGTCGGAGGCGATCGAATTGACGATGAAGATGACAGCTCCCATCAGGACAAAGCCGGAAATCTCCTTAAATCGTACCATCCACATGCCGGGCCTCGGAAGCAGCCGGACGGCCCCGGGAATCAGCCCAAAAATGATGTAGGGCGAAGCCATGCCGACACCCATCGTGGCCCAGATCAAAAATGTGATGTGGGACGGTTGACGCACGGACCACGTCAACGTTGTCCCCATAAAAGGTCCACTGCAGGGGGTGGCCAGCAGCGTTGCGAAAATGCCCGTCAGAAATGCCCCGAGTAACCCTTCCCGCTGAACGGTCCCTGCAGCGGAACCGACCATTCCGGGAACCGGAATCTCGAAGACGCCCAACAGGCTGAGCCCCATCGCGAAGACCAGGCAGGCCATCACCAGGTTGAACTCCGGCTTCTGGAACAGGCCGCCCCACCCCAATTTCAATGTCACAGCCAACGTCGCCAGCAGGACAAAAACGCCGATCACACCCGCTGAGTAGGCGAGGTTGAGTGCCAGAACCCGGCCGCGACTTTCGCCTGCCTGCTGCACGAAGCTCATGATCTTGATGGCAATGACCGGCAGCACGCACGGCATCACGTTCAGGATCAGACCGCCCAAAAAGGCGTACAACAAGTATGTGGCCAAACCGGTGGAGTTCGCCGCGGTGAGGTCTTCTGTTTCGAATGGCTGATCCGTCGGACCGTGCCCGACGAGATTCGGCGCATTCCCCGCCTCGGCTCCCGCAGCAACAGCCGCATCACGTGAGCCGGATGACACAGGAGAAATCGCGACGGCCGGCCCTGAGAGATCCCCCAGTTCGAACGCGACGTCCTTCAATGGCAGGCAGCGGTTCTTACAAATCTGGTAACGAATCTCGCCCGAGACGCCATAACCGCCAGCGGGCGTGTCTGGCAGAACACGGAACTGGCGGGTCCAGACGACTGTCCCGTAATGGACCCGCTGGACAATGTTCTCCAAGGGCTTTTCAATGTGAATTTCCGAATCCGTCTTGAAAGCGTCATCGGCAGGTGACATGCCGACCAACTGCGTGAGGATAATCTCTGTCGGCAGTCCCGCCATCGAGGGATCCTGGTCAAATGCGAATGTATGCCAACCGTCTTCCAATGCTACCTCAACCTGTAGCGTGACCAACTCACCCGCCCGCGCATCGGCCGGAGTGAGCGCGAAACGGAGTTCGAGTGGATCGGGACGTTTGCGGTCGGCACTGCCACGTTCGGGAACGGTCGTGACTTCGTACGGAGACGGCCGTGTCGGAACAGCGGGAGCCGGGGCAGACTCAATCGGACTCGTCGGCTTTGCAGTGGTCGCGTTGCTCGACGTGGTCGCTGCCGCGAGAGTCAACTCGGGACGAAACGTGATCGCCGGACGAATGGGAATGCACCGGCCATTCTCCCCAGTGCTGCAGTACTGGCCAGCCAGCTGGCCAACAACTGTCGTCTCTGCCGGGACAGCATTGGCTAGAATGCGATACCGCCGCGTCCAATTGACATGGTTGTAGAACTTCTCGACGTTTTTCTCGACAATTGGTTCGAACTCGGATTTGGGGGCGCGATCGGACTGGAACGTGTCGTCGATGGCTTCCAATCCTGGCGAGCTCTCGATCGTCAGCCGCGTGGCGGCAAACTCAGACGTGGTCGAATAGATGTAGAAGTCTTTTGGCAACTCCACACGGACAGAGAGTGTGGCGATGCCCCCAGCGCGAATTTTGTCCGCAGTCAGTTCGACCCTCGCGGAGAACTTGTCGGCCCCAGACTCTTCGGCAGCCGGTTTGCCAAGCAACTCCGTCAGCTCCAGACCCGCCGGGGGCGAGGCCTGGGCGAGGAAGCCGCCCGCAAGGACAATGGCCAGACTTACCGAAAGAACTCGGCGGAAATTCAAGTACATGTTTTCTCTCACCACCTGTTGCATCAGTCCGTCGGTCTGCGAAGTCTTCTACAAGTTCGGTTCAGGACCCGACATCAGACGAGTCGGGCCACAATGCTTGCCCATTTTTGCCGAAATCGCTCGATGAGGAAATCGGAAACTGCCCCAAAGTTCTGTCACATCGGGTGACTTGGGTAAAAAATTGCGGCCGTCGAACCTACGTGTGTCAGAACCAACTGTTATTATATCGGTTATCAGATTATCGGGACGGGCAGCAAATCAGTCTGTGTGGTGCCCCACAAACCGGAAGTTTCATCGTGACAGAAT
>CALJUK010000323.1 GCA_937975745.1 uncultured Planctomycetaceae bacterium
TCTGGATGCCGCCTTCGCCGACGTGATTGTGGTCCTGAAGCAGCAAGTGCTGAACTAAATGCGTTGGACTCACGTCGACCATTTGAAATCCCACTGTGGCGCGGCGACGTTGGTGGCGGCTGTCGAATGCGGTGCGGAGTGGGACGGCGTCATTCGTCGGCGACGATGGTGGATTCGCTATCGTGCGGTTGAATCTGGGCTAAGTTCAGCCCGTGGCGCGCGTAGAAGAGTTCGGGATCGGCTTGAAACGATCCGACAATTTCCGGCAGTGTGTCCCGCAGCCGGTGCTCGGGAACCCATCCCAGCCGAGCGCGGGCGTGGGCGATTGTCACCTGGTAGTGGTCGTCAGCGTGATCAACCATCCATGGCTTGATGAACTGCTCCTCATCATCGGCGGGAAGATGGTTCTTTACCCAAGCGCCCGCTTTCGCAATTGGCTTGGGGATGGGCCACGCAGGCCACTCGTCACCGTGTAGCATTTCGCCAATCTGTTTCTGGAGCTCGGCGTAGGACATGACGTCCGGTTCAGCAACCAGGAACAGCTCTTCAGGGTGCAGCTGCTTGCGTCGCTCCACGACGCGCGCGAAGCAATCAGCCAGATCGTCGAGATGCACCAAGGCTTGGCCGTGAGAGGAGTCGCCGGGAAAGACAAAGCTCTCCATCTGGCGTTCGTAGATCCGTTGGATCTGTCGAGAGAGAGACAGCGAGTTTCCGTCTTCGTCGTAGACGCCCGCGATTCTCAGGATGACGTAAGGGATGGTCTCGGCGTGCTCGCGAATAACTTCTTCCGCTTTCAGCTTCGATTGGGGATACGGCCACTCCGCACGCGTGGGAGAGAGTTCGGAGACAGATCGACCGTGTTCGTCGGGCTCCATGACCAGCAGACTGCTGGAAAACACGAACTGTTCACACTGGAAATCCTGCTCGTGGATGGCGGTGAGCAAGCGTCGCGTCGACCCGACTGTGAGCGTTTCGTACAGCGGGTGGTCCGCTCCGGAAAAGTCGTAGTAGGCGGCGAGGTGGATCACACTTGCAATCCGGGGACCGTGCCGCTCGCGGATTCCTGCGAAGATGTCTTCGATGGCTCCGTCGCTCGTCAGATCAACGTTGTACCAGTCGATGGGTTCTTCAATTCCCTCATCTTGAGCTGAGTCATTGTCGATGCCAACGACCGTGAAGTCCCGATGAAGGCGGGTCACGAGACGTGATCCGATCAGACCGCCTGCTCCCGTGATGACGACGACCGGTCGTTCAGTCGAGTGTGACATGCTTCCGTTCCCTTGCGATCGCTTGCGACCTGCGAATACCGAATGGAGAAAGAAAAATTGCCGACTAGCAGATGTGGTCGAGCGGGGGCATGACCACAAACTGCCGTCGGCAAATTTGGTGCGGCGTTAGTCCTGATTCCAGCCGGCGAGGAAGCCTTCGAACTGAGTTCGGTGCTCTTCTTCGTCGGCAAGCAGTTCAGTTACCAGGTCGGCCGTGACAGGGTCACTGTTCGATTCGGCCGTCTCGATCAACTCGCGGTAGTGGTCGATCGCAGATGACTCGGCATCGACGACGCCGCGCACGACAGAGTGAACGTCGGTGGACTTCTGCGGCGGCCGGAGAGACTCCTGGTCGAACTCCAATTCCAGCGAGCCGGGCACGCGGCCGCCCAGTTGTTTGATTCGGTTGGCGAGTCGTGTGGCGTGGCCGAGTTCTTCCTGGACGTCTTCCGCCAGGGAGCGCTTGACTTCCTCGGCCTCGATGCCGTCGAGATGCACGCTGTTCGCGAGATAGTTGGCAACCGTCTCGACCTCCATGCGGTAAGCCTTCTGCAGCATCGAAACGATCGGCTTGTTCTTTACGACTCGTTGAGTAGGCACAACGAACTCCCAAATTTCTCTGAATCGCCAGGAACTCCATCTCGACGGACTCGACCCCGGCTGTGCCGCGTCGCGTCGCTGGGAGAAGTGGCAAACAGAATGCCAATCGGTTGCCCGCCCTACTTCGTGTCGAATCAAGATCCGCCGGCACAGCGACTTATGCAGTCCTCGGCGAGGCGCCATTCGATCTGTGGATGCTGGCTCGCGATGCCCGGTCATCCACCGCGACGGTTGGTCAGGGACCGTTTGCACGGCGACCGCATCCGATCAGCGATCGCAGATCCTTCGAGAGGGCTTTTGCGGATCTTCCTTGGCTGCAGAGATTTACGGGTATGGGCGTTGTGTCAGGGAGCGCGGCACCGGCAGAGAGGCAATGCTGGCATATGAGATGCAACTCTCCCTTCGCATCTAAGAAAACCAAGTGGGAGTGTTGAAGAGGCATCAAGCAGGGGGGGAGGCATGCGGGACAGAGAATTCCGAACGAACTGGACTCTACTGAGGAACCGCGTCAGCGAGCGTTGGCCGCAGATCAGCTCTGGTAATCTCACCGAGATCAACGGTCACGCAGACCGGCTCTATCGGGCGATCGTCCGCCAGACGGGAGTGACTCGAGGAGAGGCGGCACAACAACTCTCGTCGTTTCTGAAGACCTGCGAAGCGGGCACGCCCCGCATCGATCACACAGCGGAATCGCATTCGACTAGCGCTGCCCGCTGAAGTCACAACGGCCGGCCCTGACCTCGAATCCCACGATCATGATGCGACAATTTCGATTCGTCACCTCACTCCGCCTGATGGCTCTCATCGCCGCAACGAATTGGTTGCCGGCGACGGCGTCCGATGTATTCGGGGAATACTCATCGGACCCTCAGGAGTCGCAGACTTCGGCGGACCCGGACGAAGATAGCACCGCGACGCCGGAGGAAGGAACGGTCGTGCCCGATCAGGTGAGTGTGCGTCCGGTTTCAGATGATGAGTCGATCCGCAGGCGACTGACCGGAATTCTCGACGCGACGGGGTGGTTTTCCGATTCCCGTGTCTCAGTTCGCAATGGGGTTGTGTTTCTGGCCGGTCGGACAACGTCGGATGAACACCGGGAGTGGGCCAGCGGTCTCGCGCGGAACACGGAAGATGTTGTCGCGGTGGTCAACCGAATCGAGGTCTCCCGGACGATCGACTATCGGCAGTCGACCGAAATGGTCGCGACCAGTCTGGAAACCATGTGGGAGGACTTTCTGCTCCGGATTCCGAACATTGTCGCCGGGTTGTTGTTGCTCGCGCTCACCTGGCTCATCGCTCATCTCGTGGTTTTCATACTGCGGAGAATCGCGAAGCGCAGCCGTCTGCGAATCAGCCTGCAGGATCTCCTGGCACAACTGGCGACAATCACGGTTTGGGTCTGCGGGCTGCTGGCGTCTGCGGTCGTGGTATTCCCCGGAATGACGCCCTCCAAAGTGCTCACGGTGTTGGGACTCGGGTCTGTGGCCGTCGGCTTCGCGTTCAAGGACATCTTCGAAAACTTCTTCGCCGGCATTCTGATCCTGTGGAAGTTTCCCTTCGACAAGGGAGACTTCATCGAGTGTCAGGGCCTCTGCGGTAAGGTCGAGGACATCACGATTCGCATGACGAACATTCGGCAGGTGGACGGACAACTTGTCGTTGTCCCGAACGCGATGCTCTTCAAGAACCCAGTCGACGTCCTGACGAATCGTCGTTCGCGTCGCATCACAGTGATTTGCGGCGTGGCGTACGCGGAGAATCTTGACGAATCCCGCGACGTGATTCGCCGGTCTGTCGAGGGTTGCCAGAGCGTCGACCGACAGCACGAGGTGGAGATCTTTGCCCGAGAATTCGCGGATTCGAGTGTCAACTTCGAAGTCACGTGGTGGTGCGGATCAACTCCAAAGCAGGAACGAGAGTCCCGCGATGAAGTCGTGGCGGCCGTTAAACGTGGTTTGGACGAAGCAGGGATTGAGATTCCGTTCCCGTACAGGACGCTGACGTTCAAAGAACCGCTGCAGATGACCGGTAAATCCACTTCCGAAACAACAAGCTCGCGACCGGTGACGAACAACGGCAGTTGATCGTCTCTCGCGTGCAACCGCGGTGCGAATTCCGAACACAGATCCCATGCATGAACTGCGTCGTTTCCCCCGCCGTTACAAGTGGATGCTTCTTCTGCT